>CAZUYM010000032.1:0-11725 GCA_964624805.1 uncultured Planctomycetia bacterium | reverse complement strand
GGCGGAGATTTTACGATAAAGGTCGATGAAACGCATCATGTACACAAAAAAGATTCGCCAAGCGGGACGGCCAAGATGATAGGCAAGGTCATAAAGGAAAGCTGCGGTACCGAACCTCCTATTGAGGCTTTCAGGGAAGGTGAGGTCATCGGCAACCACGGGATAGTATTCGACGGACAGTTCGAGAATATAGAGATACGGCATGACGCGAAGACACGCGACGTCTTTGTTTTGGGCGCGATAAAAGCGGCGAAGTTCGCGGCCGAGCAGAAACCGGGACTATACAGTATGGCAGATGTGCTGGGGTTGTGAACTGTAAACAGAAGTTAAGTAAAAAGTAAAAAGGATAAAGGAAAAAGGATAGGTTTCTTGTTGTATATACAGACCCATCCGATATTTTTTCGCTGCGCCTGTGGCTTGCGGATCCTGCGTCGCGAAGTTTATCCTGTACCGAACTTGTTCTGGTACAGGGCGGGAATGACGTGACAAGCGGGATAGACGCCAAACCGAAGGGAGACGAGAAACACATGGATTTTGATTACGCTGACAGACTTAAACGATTACCGCCGTATCTTTTTGAGGAGATAGACCGGGCCAAGAAAAAAGCTATAGAAGAAGGCCGCCCGATAATAGACCTGGGAGTAGGGGATCCTGACAAGCCTACACCGGAGATCATAATAAAGAAAATGCAGGAGGCCGTGAAGGATCCCTCGACGCATCAGTATCCTTTTAACCAGGGGATACAGGCTTTCAGAGATGAGATGGCGAAGTGGTACAAGGGCCGTTTTAATGTAGAGCTCGATCCGGCAAACGAGATCCTGCCTCTTTTGGGATCCAAGGAAGGCATAGCGCATGTTCCGCTGGCCTTTATAAATCCGGGTGACGAGGTGCTTATTCCGTCACCGGGTTACCCGCCGTACAATTCAGGAGCCGTATTTGCCGGTGCTAAAGTGAATTTTATGCCTCTTTTGAAAGAGAACGGGTTTTTGCCGGATCTTGACGCGATAGATGAAGAGACGGCAAAGAAAAGCAAACTTATGCACATAAACTATCCTAACAATCCGACCGGAGCTGTCTGCGATAAGGATTTTTATAAAAGGGTAGTAGATTTCGCGAAAAAATATAATATCATCGTCTGTTCCGACGCGGCGTATACGGAAATAAGATACGACGGTTTTCTTCCCCCGAGTTTTCTGGAGGTCCCCGGCGCGATGGAAGTGGGTATAGAGTTCCATTCGCTTTCAAAGACTTTCAACATGACCGGCTGGAGGGCGGGGATGGCTGTGGGTAACTCATATCTTCTCGCGGGTCTTGCCAAAGTGAAATCCAATATAGATTCGGGGATATTCACGGCTGTGCAGATAGCGGCGATAGAGGCTTTGCGCAACGCGGACGAACTGACCGCCGGCATAAACAGCATTTACGAGGCTCGTAAGAAAGTTTTCATCAGCGGCCTGCGCGGGATCGGGTGGGACGTCTCGGACCTCAAGGCGACGTTCTATGTATGGGCTCCTGTCCTGGATGGGTATGATTCCACGTCCATGGCAAAAGCTCTGCTGGAGAAAACCGATATCATAGCCACTCCCGGTAACGGTTTTGGCGCGAGCGGCGAAGGTTATGTAAGGATGACCCTTACGGTTGACGAGGATAAACTTAAAGAAGCGGTCCAGCGGATAAAGAAAGTGTTTTTCAGCTGATATGAGCACCGTTTACATAGGAGTGGGTTCTAATACAGGTGACCTTGAGGCGAACGTCACCGAAGCTATACGCAGACTGGATGAGAGTGACGGTGTCTCTGTGGAGGGAAGGTCCGAGTTCTATATGACGAGTCCCGTCGGGGGGCCTCCGCAGGATGATTACTTGAACGGTGTTCTTAAACTGGAAACGGAAACCACTCCCTACAGGCTTCTGGACATCGTCAAGGGCATTGAGAAGGCCATGGGCAGAGTTTCCGCGGAAAAGGATTTCCCGCGCGTTATGGATCTGGATATACTGCTCTTCGACGACAGGGTCATAAAAGAAGAACAGCTGACTATTCCGCATCCGCATATGCATGAAAGAGAGTTTGTCCTGAGGGGGTTGTCGGAAATAGCTCCCGAGGCGGTGCATCCGGAGATGGGGAAGACGGTAAGAGAGCTGCACTCTGTGGCTTTAGGAGCAACAAAGGATATAGGGGAATCAGGGGATCAGGGGAGTGGGACGGGATAGAACGTCATCCCGGAATCCCGAGCCAAGCGAGGGATATCCGGGATCACATAAAAGTAATATTTTTACTGGGTCCCCGCTTACGCGGGGATGACGACCCGCTGGAGTTTATCCTGTACCGAATTTGTTCTGGTTCAGGGCGGGAATGACGTGACAAATATGCGGCTTATTAAAACGATCAAAGCGATGAGAGAGTTCTCCCTGAAAGCCAGACAGGAGGGCAGGACCATCGGGTTTGTCCCCACTATGGGTTATCTCCATGAAGGGCATCTGAGCCTCATAGCCGCGGCGAAAAAAGAATGTGATACCGTGGTAGTAAGCGTTTTTGTGAATCCTACGCAGTTCGGCGAAGGGGAAGACCTCGACAACTACCCCCGGGATATAGAGAGGGATATGCGGCTTGCCGGCGAGGAGGGAACGGACGCGATATTTATACCTTCGGTCGAAGAGATGTATCCCGCCGGCGATCTTACACGAGTAGAGGCGGATAAAACCCTTACCGGTATTTTGTGCGGGAGAACGAGGCCGGGACATTTCGACGGGGTTGTAACGGTTGTCGCGAAGCTTTTTGACATAGTTCAGCCGGACAGGGCTTATTTCGGGCAGAAAGACGCCCAGCAGACTGTCGTAATAAAACAGATGGTCAGGGACCTGGATCTTCCTGTGGAGATAAGGGTCATGCCTATTGTCCGGGAGTCCGACGGACTGGCAATGAGCTCCAGAAATGTGAACCTTGACCCGGATCAAAGACTACAGGCACTCGCTCTCTATCGCGCGCTGGAAAAAGCGAAAGGCCTTGTCGCCGGCGGAGAGAGATCCGTCGCCAATATAAAAGAAGAGATGTTATCTCTTCTTTCGGAAGGAAAAGATATAAGCATAGATTATATAGAGGGTGTCGACGCGGATACTCTAAGGCCTGTCAACGAAGTACAGGATAATATGCTGTTGGCCGTCGCCGCTTTTGTAGGCGGGACGAGACTTATTGACAGCGCTATTATCAACATAAGGAAGAGATGATGAAAAATCCGGAATTTGACGCCAAATACAGAGAGCATTTGACCAGGAAGATCCTGGATCTTAAAAAACAGAAGGATGCGATAATAGTCGCCCACAATTACCAGCGTGACGAGATACAGAAACTTGCCGATATTACCGGGGATTCCTACGCGCTTGCGTGTAAAGTCATGAAGGCAAAAGAGAAGGTGGTTGTTTTTTGCGGGGTCAAGTTCATGGCCGAAAGCGCGGCTATGCTGAGCCCGGACAAGACAGTGCTTCTACCGGTGGAAGAGGCAGGTTGCCCCCTTGCTGATATGGTAACGGTGGAGAAGCTTCGCAGAAAAAAAGAAGAATATCCGGAAGCCGCGGTAGTATGTTACGTCAATTCTACGGCCGCTGTGAAAGCTGAAAGTGATATATGCTGTACGTCGTCCAATGCGATACAGGTCGTCAAATCCTTAAAAGAAGAGAAGGTCATTTTTGTTCCGGATAAGAACCTGGGACGGTACGTGCGGGAGCATGTGCCAAATAAGGAACTTATACTGTGGGACGGATATTGCGTTGTGCACATGCGCCTCACCATGGAAGAAGTGTTGAGGACAAAACAGCTTCGTCCGAACGCCGAATTTATCGTCCATCCGGAGTGCCGCAAGGAAGTTCTGGAACTGGCGGATTACGTTGGAAGCACCGCGGGCATGATAAAGTATGTTGCCGAAGCCCCCTGCAAAGAATTTATCGTCGGGACGGAAATTGGCATAATATACAGGCTGAAACATGATAACCCTGAAAAAGAGTTTTACGTACCTACGGATCAGTTTGTATGCGCCAATATGAAACTCACGACACTGGGGTGGGTGGCCAGGTCTCTTGAAAAAATGGTATATAAGATCGAAGTCCCTGAAGAAATAGCTGTAAAAGCGCGCAAAGCCCTCCAGCGCATGCTGGACGTTACGTAATCGGAACAGCTTATTGGATTACAGATTTCAGATATCTAACATCTGTCATCTGACATCTAAAATCTTTACAAAATACTGAATACAAGATACTAAATACTAACTTATAGGATCGGAGACCATAATGAGCATAGTAGGAATCATCGGTTGCGGAGCGATAGGTTCGGTTCTGGCGGCGTATGTTTCGGAAAAAATGTCCGATAAAATAGAGAAAATGATCCTTTGCGATTTGGACAGCGAGAAACTTAAAGAGCTCCTGGCGAAGACGGATAACTCCGAGGCTTCTTCTGATATAGGAGAAACTATAGATAAATCAGACCTGGTAATAGAGGCTGTTTCTCCCGCGGTAGCTCAGGAAGTCCTGAAGAGAGCGATAGCAAAAAATACCAGCGTTATGCTTATGAGTATCGGGGGTCTTCTGGATAATGAAGGCCTGCTTGACGAGGCTCGTGCCGCCGGCGTACAGGTATTGCTTCCTTCGGGCGCGATATCCGGTATTGACGGGGTAAAGGCTGCCCGGGTCTCGGGAATAGAAAGTGTGACCATCACAACGCGCAAGGCGCCGAAATCCCTTAAAGGCGCTCCGTATCTTGCCGACAAAGAAATAGATGTGGATTCCATAGAGGGCGAGACAGTTATATTCGACGGCAGCGCCCGTGACGCGATCAAAGGATTTCCGAAAAATGTTAATGTCGCGGTCCTTCTTTCGCTGGCTGGAATAGGAGTAGATAAGACTAAAGTCCGTATAGTCGTATCTCCGGAATATACGAGCAATACCCATGAGATAGAGGTCAAAAGCGCTTCCGGCACTGTCTCCACGCGCACACAGAACGTGCCGTCACCGGCCAACCCGAAAACCAGTTATCTCGCGGCCCTGGCTGCGATAACTGCGCTGGAAGGGTACTTCGACAGTGTGAGGATAGGGACCTAGCGTGCACCGTACCACAGACGACGGTCCACGATTAAAGGAAAAAGGAAAAAGTAAAAGGGAAAAGGGAAAGGTTGGGTCTGGCATCCAGAACCTACCAATATTTTATCCGTTATCCTTTTTACTTCTCTTCTGATGCCTGAACACTGATTTTCCGTCCCCCCTTGACAGAACAACCCTCGCATGTTAATTTATGCCTGAACGAGAAGTTTAGATAAACTCATTTATAATCTATGTATCCGGAAAAACACTTATTATGTCATTTAGCCTAATATTGCCACTCATCGGAGGACTTGGTCTATTCTTTTACGGGATGAAGATCATGTCCGACGGCCTTAAGAAAATAGCCGGAGAACGTCTCAAGGCTATTCTCTCCATGCTGACGAAGGTCCCTTTTATCGGGGTTCTTGTCGGTGCCGGGATAACAGCTCTTATCCAGTCATCAAGCGCGACAACGGTCATGGTTGTCGGTTTCGTTAACGCGGGACTCTTGACGCTGACACAGGCGATAAGCGTCGTAATGGGCGCGAATATAGGGACGACGTTCACCGCGTGGCTGGTCTCCTTCATGTCGGTTTTTAAAGTCACAAGTTACGCTCTTCCGGCCATAGGTATAGGGTTCGCGATGAACTCGTTCGGGCGGACCAAGAACGCCAGGTTCTGGGGGCAGGTGGTCATGGGGTTCGGATTCCTCTTTCTTGGGCTGAGTTTCATGAAAGACGCGTTCGAGCCGTTAAAGAACAGCCCGCATGTGAAAGAGCTTTTTGCCCAGTTCGGAGCGAATCCCATTCTTGGTGTCTTTGTAGGTATGGTCATAACCATGCTCATCCAGAGTTCCAGCGCCACGATAGCTATAGTACAGGTCATGGCCTTTAACGGCATAATAAGTTTTCCCGTGGCGATAACGCTTATGCTCGGAGATGACATTGGTACGACTATAACGGCGCAGCTTGCCGCTCTCGGTACGAATGTCGAGGCGAGACGCGCGGCCATGTCTCATACGCTGTTCAATGTTATAGGCGTTGGTTATTTTCTCATTTTCGTTTACAACGGATGGTTTATTAAAGTAGTCGATCTTATAATCCCGGGCCAGATAACTACGAAGAATATAATGTTCCACATCGCTGTAGCTAACAGCAGTTTTAAGATAATCAACGTGCTCGTTTTCCTCCCGTTCATAGGGGTGCTTGAAAAGATGAGCATATGGCTCGTTCCGAAGAAAAAGGGCGCGGTAGAGCTGGGGCCGAAGTTCCTGGAGAAGCGTCTTCTGGACACTCCGCCGATCGCGATGGAACAGGCACGCAAGGAAACGGTACGTATGATGGGGCTGGCCTGCCGGTCGGTATCGGCTTCTGTAAAAGGGTTTTTTGAAGATAACCTGGATGATTTTAAACCTGTTCCCAAACTGGAACAGGCCGTTGATAACCTGCAATCGGTTATAACGCAGTATCTTGTGGAACTTTCACAAAGAGACCTTAGCGAGGAAGTATCTGAAGAACTCCCCGTTCTTATCCACAGCGTGAATGATATAGAAAGGATAGGGGACCATTCCGAGAATATAATAGAACTTGCCGAACGCAAAATAGAGAAAAAACTTCCATTTACGGAAGATGCTTCCAGTGAGCTTAAGCTGATGTGGAATGAGATTAACAGCATGATGGTAGAATGCGAGGAAGCCCTTAAGAATGGAGACGTCTCTCTGGCGGAGAACGTTCTGAAGCGGGAGCAAACTATAAACGAGTTCCAGATAGATCTTAAGAGATCTCACGTCCGCCGTCTTAATCAGGGAAATTGTGATATAAAATCCGGGATCATATTCATGGACATGGTAGATAACCTGGAAAAAATAGGCGATCATCTTGCCAACATCGCGCAGGGCGTGAAGGATGGGATGAGGTGGCAGTGGGAGGAATCGGAGTCTGACCTCGTAGAAGAAGAGGTGTAGCCGTTCTCCGGCACCGCGAATCAAAAGTTCAAAACCTAACCTTTCATCCCTTAAATCTCCGACTTTTATGATAGATTGTGACAGTGTCACGCGAGTCGATAAAATAATCCCCGAAAGGCAGTGCCGGCATGGCAAAAAAGACAATACTTATAGTCGAAGACGACAAAGATATCGTAGAGATGATAGGGTATAACCTTGAAAAAGAAGGTTATGTGACTGTTGCCGTTGCCTGCGGTGAAGACGCTTTTTCAGCCGCGAAAAAACGAGCCCCGGATCTTATTCTATTGGACCTTATGCTTCCGGGGATGGATGGTTTTGAAACGTGTAGAGAACTTAAAGGTAACGAACTGACCGCGAAGATCCCGATCATTATGCTTACCGCCAAGTCGAGGGAAGCGGACAAGGTGGCCGGGCTGGAGTTGGGCGCCGATGACTATATGACAAAACCTTTCAGCCCAAGAGAACTTATGGCAAGAATAAAGGCGGTGATGAGAAGAGGCTCTCAGGTGTCCGTTAAGAAAAGTGTAAGGATAGGGATGATCGTCATCGACAGTATTAAACATAAGGTCACAGTAGGGGAAAAAGAGATATCACTGACCCATACGGAATTCAAGCTGTTGAAATTTATGGCGCAAAGACCTGGAGTCGTTTTTTCAAGGGAGATACTTCTGAACGGAGTGTTCGGGTATGATTCCGCGGTTTACGACCGCACAGTTGACGCGCATGTTAAATCCTTAAGGAAAAAACTCGGCAAGGCAAGAGACCATATAGAGACCGTTAGAGGCACGGGGTACAGGTTCAGGGAGGAATAGTGGTGATTAAAAGCGCGGTATGGAAGATATTAGGAGCCTACCTGACTGCAATACTCTCGGCCGTGGTGGTTATGAGGTTCTTTATCGCGTCTGAACTACGTGAACTTTACGTTAGTATGACCCCGCAGCAGCCAGGCAGTGAACTGGGGGCCATAAATGGGATATTCATTGCCGGCGGAGTTTTTATCGTCCTCACCACGTTCATAACCGGATATGTCTTTTCCCGTAAAATGATCCTTCCCTTGCGCAAAATGGAAGAGACCGCGCAGTGCATAGCTAAGGGCGACCTTACCAGGAGGGTCGACGTGACGGGTAAGGACGAGTTTGGGGGGCTTGCCGGATCGTTTAACCTGATGGCGGATGAACTTCAGTCAAAGATAGATAATCTCGAGAAGATGGACAAGGTGAGAACAGATTTTGTGGCGAACGTATCTCATGAGCTGAAAACGCCTCTTACATCCATTAAAGGTTATATCGAGACGCTGGAGGACGGAGCTGTCGACGACAGAGAGAATGCCATAAAATTCCTCGCCATAATACGCAAACATTCCGAAAGACTGGGAAACATAATAGACGATCTTTTAAGCCTGGCAGAAATAGAAAGCACGCAGGGTAAGATAGTGACTTCCAGATTCGATCTGAAGACCCTGGTGGATGACGTAGCCGGCGGGTTTGACCAGACGCTTTCCGTAAAAAAACAGGGCCTTCAGGTAGACTATAACGGCCAGGATTTCTGGATTTCCGGAGACAGTCGAAAAATTGAGAGGCTTCTGGTGAACCTTATCGACAATGCCATAACGTATACCGGCCAGGACGGCCAAATAAAATGCTCTTTGTTCGAGAAAGAAGACAGCATGATGATCAGCATAGAGGATAACGGTATTGGCATAAGTAAAGAGCATCTTGAACGACTGTTCGAGAGATTTTACCGGGTAGATAAGGACCGTTCCCGAGGATCAGGCGGTACCGGGCTGGGGCTTTCAATAGTGAAACACATAGTTTTCCTGCACGACGGGCATATTGATATCGACAGTGAACCGGGCAAGGGGACAAAAGTCACTGTTATACTGCCACGGCGATAGGCGGGCATCTTCACGTAATCTTCATATTTCCTTCATATTTGTTTCATATTCAAATGATATCATTCAGGTAGATGAGAACGTCATTTTTTACTAAACCTGGAGGATCAGAATGAGCATCACTTCTCTTATGTTCGGTGTCGTAGGCGGGCTGGGTCTTTTCTTTTTCGGAATGCAGACGATGTCGGAAGGCCTAAAAAAGATCGCGGGAGAGCGTCTTAAAAAGATATTGCACATGGCGACGAAGGTCCCGATAATAGCCATATTTGTCGGAGCCGCCGTTACGTGTTTTATCCAGTCTTCAAGCGCGACGACGGTCATGGTGGTCGGTTTTGTCAACGCGGGGCTTCTGGCACTTAAACAGGCCATAAGCGTTGTTATAGGAGCCAATATAGGGACGACGTTCACCGCGTGGCTGGTATCCTCCATGTCCGTTTTTAAGGTCACGCAGTACGCGCTACCGGCCATAGGGGTAGGTTTTGCCATGATGAAGCTTGGCAGGACCAAAAATTCCAGGTTCTGGGGACAGGTGCTTATGGGGTTCGGTTTTCTTTTTATGGGTCTTGGGTTCCTGAAAGACGCGTTTGAGCCGTTAAAAAACAGTGAGCACGTTAAGAACATGTTCGTGACGCTGAGTGACAACCCGCTCCTTGGTGTTCTTGTCGGCATAGCATTTACTGTACTCTTGCAGAGCTCCAGCGCTACCATAGCTATTGTGCAGGTACTGGCATTTAACGGGCTGATAACTTTTCCGGCCGCTATACCGATAATCCTCGGTGATAATATAGGTACGACCATAACCGCCCAGCTGGCGGCTATCGGAACGAACGTGAATGCCAGGCGCACCGCCATGTCGCATACGCTTTTTAATGTTATAGGGGTGGCGTATATGATGATATTTGTTTATACCGGCTGGTTTGTAAAAGCCATAAACTATGCTATTCCGGGGCAGGTCACCGCTAAGAATGTCATGTTTTACATAGCGGTTGCTCACAGCGCATTCAACATTATAAACACTATAATATTTCTGCCGTTCATAGGGTTTCTTGAAAAGGCCAGCATATGGCTGGTGCCGAAACGCAAAGGCACTGTAGAAATGGGTACACAGTATCTGGAGAAACACCTTCTTAATACACCGCCGATAGCTCTTGAGCAGGCGAAAAAAGAGGCCGTCTGGATGCTCGATCTTGCTATGAGGTCTGTGGGCGGGGCTATGAAGAGCTTTTTTGAAGGCGACATGAAACCTGCGAAAGCCATACCCAACCTGGAGCAGGCGGTAGATAATCTTCAGTCCGAGATAACACAGTATCTGGTGGAACTTTCACAGAGGGAACTTCTTCCGGAAGAGTCACAGGAGATCCCAGTGATCATTCACAGCGTTAACGACATTGAAAGGATAGGGGATCATTCCGAGAATATAATGGAACTTTCGGAGCGCAAGCTCGAGAATAAGCTCCCGTTCACCGAAGATGCCATAGAAGAGCTTAAAAGGATGTGGGACGAGGTTAAAAGTATGGCAGAGGAAGTGAAAGAGTCCCTGGAAAAAGGAGATCAGGAACTGGCGGAGCAACTGCTCGCCAGGGAAGTACGCATAAATGAATTCCAGATAGAACTTAAGAAAGGGCATGTGGAACGTCTTAATAGAGCGGAGTGCGATATAAAATCAGGAATAGTCTTTATGGACATGGTAGATAACCTGGAAAAAATAGGAGATCACCTGACAAATATAGCACAAGGTATAGTAGGAGAACTCAGGTGGAGAGAGATAATGGAGGCGGTATCCGTTTGATAGATCATAATGGAGGAAAAATGAAAAAACTCATATTCACAGTAATAATATTGATGTATCTGTTTTTAGCCGTTCCCGCGTTCGCTTTTCAAGACGGTGATTTTCAGCTATGGAATACGGAGAGTGTTGACGCAAAAATAAACGACCGGCTTAAGTTCAACGCCGAGGAGGAGCTCAGGTTCGGCGATAACGTATCCGAGCTTTATTATACGCATACCGACGGCGGGTTCGTTCTGAAAGCTGCGGATGCCCTTGATCTCGGAGTGAACTACAGGCTTATATACGAGAAGAACAGTCACGGTAAATGGAAGCTGGAGAACAGGCCGCATGTTAATGCTACGCTGAAGTGGGCGTTATATGACTTCAAGTTTTCTGACAGGAGCAGGATAGAACTCAGGATACGGGATGGCAAGGACGATGACTGGCGTTATAGAAATAAGCTTACGTTAAAATATCCGTGGAAATGGACTCGCTTGGAGATACAGCCTTACACGGCTGACGAGATCTTTGTCGATTTTCAGAGCGGGAATCTTTCGCGCAACAGGTTGTATAACGGGTTGTCGTTCAAGCTTTTCGAGCATCTCAAGGGAGACCTGTTTTATCTGTGGCAGATCAGCAGGTCGGACAAAGCCAAATGGACCGGATATAACGTTCTGGGAATAAAATTAAAAGTGGTATTCTGAGCGCATTCCCAGACGCAAATCAGTATTTAGTATTCAGTATTTGGTATTCAGTCTGTAGTTAATCGGTTGCGTCCTTGGAATCGTTAAAGGGTTTACGGTTGCGGTTCAGCCTCAACCCAATGACGATAGACGATTCTATGGCCGTAACCCTTCAACGTAATCCGGGTTTTGTCCCTGATCTCCAGATTCCCTGATATCCCGATACCCGATACAAATCAGCAACCACTCGCTTCATAACTCTTTTCAATTCGCGAAGTTACACTTATCCTTGACAAATATAGGGCCCTTTAGTATTATATTCCTCAACATCTTTAACTTTTCTTTATAAATACTAT
>CAZUYM010000031.1:4838-12088 GCA_964624805.1 uncultured Planctomycetia bacterium | reverse complement strand
TCGTTGATCGGTTGCGTCTTGGGAAACGTTAGAGGGTTTACGGTCGGGGCTAAACCGCCACCCTAAAACGACAGACGATTCCACACACCCAACCCTACAACGTAACCCCAGACTTTGTCCCTGATACCCTGGATATCCATCTTCAAACCTGGATATACTCTCTAATATGTTCCATCGTCCGCTCTATCGTTCCTGAGTTCTCCTCTATAACATCAATTGCTCTTTTTGACATTTTTTCTCTTTTTACATTATCTTCGAGCAGTTCTTTAAGAACATCCTTAAGCTGCTTATCATCATCAACCTTGACTGCCGCGTTATTCTGTACGAATATCTCCGAGACTTCCCTAAAATTGAACATATTAGGCCCGAACACTACGGGTTTTCCCCAGCACGCGGCTTCAATAGGATTCTGCCCTCCCTTGCGGGCCATGCTTCCGCCGATAAAGACCACCGTAGCCAGGCCATAAATATCCTTGAGATGCCCTATGGTATCCACCAAAAGGACATCGAACCGGCCTTCTTTGGATGAATTTTCTGAAATATCGGAAAACCTCCTGCATAAAAGATCTTCTTTTTCCACATAGATCGCTATAGCGTCGGCCCTTTCGATGTGCCTGGGAGCTATAACAAGCTTGAGCGAGGCGTTACTTTTCTTTAGATCCCTGTAAATGTCCACTATCAGCTGCTCTTCCGGGAAATGAGTACTTCCCGCTACTATTATCTGGTCCTGGCCGTTAAACCCAAGTTTTTCGGGAGATATCTTTGGCGAAGCGTCTCTGCCCGCTCCGTCAAATTTCATATTGCCTGTAACGAAAACTTTATCTTCCAAAGCTCCCAGTTCCTTCACTCTCTCGAGATCGACCTCCGACTGCATGCATAAACGGTTCAGGCAGCCAAGTATCCGCCGGGTGAAAAACTTTATCTTTTTGTAGTTACCGAAAGAAGAATTCGATATTCTCCCGTTAACAAGTACCGAGGGAACACCTCTTTCCGACAGCTCCGCCATGAGGTTCGGCCACAGCTCCGTCTCTATCATCACGTACAGCCTGGGATCCACTCCCTTTACTGTACTGGAAACAATGCCCCTCACGTCCATAGGATAATAGAACACCGCGTCCACATACCCTTTTCCGGCTTTGCGCGCCATGTTATTGCCGGTCTGCGTTGTGGTCGAAATAACTACCGGAACTTCGGGGAAATCTTTTTTGATACTGCACGCCAGCTTCGCCGCTAATGCCGCCTCCCCTACACTTACACCGTGTATCCATACAGGTTTATTCAGAGCTTTGATGCTCTCCGGAATAATACCGAATTTTTGAGAAAAATCGCGATGAAGTTTTCCCTTCATAAGAAGAACCGGGATGTATAATATCCCGAAGATCATAAAAAATATGTCGTATAATATTCGCATGTTAGCATTCAGTATTCAGTATTCAGTATTTAGTATTCAGTATATCGTTGTTCGGTTACGTCAGTCGAATGAGTTAAAGGGTTTAGGGCTGCGGTTGAACCGCAACCATTTAACGCAACCGATTCTACAGACGTAACCCTTTTCCCTGATCCCCTAATCTCCTGATCTCCCGATACCCGGGACCCGATACCCGGTACTCTTTTACGCCCTGGGGTGCGCTTTCTCGTACATCTCCCTTATCCTCTGAGATCCCAGATGTGTATATATCTGTGTAGTCGACAGATTCTGATGTCCCAGAAGTTCCTGTACACTCCTGAGGTCGGCACCATTATTTATAAGGTGTGTAGCAAAAGAATGTCTGATCGAATGAGGAGATATCTTCTGTTCTATACTGCATTTCTTGACGTATTTGTCTATTATCCTTCTTACACTGCGGTCGGTAAGCCGCGTCCCCCTGTTATTAAGAAAAAGAGCTCCTGAAATTTTAGAAACGCGTCCTGAGTCTTCCATATAGTTCCTGATCGCTCGCTGCGACTCGGTACCGAGCATGGCTATCCTTTCGCGCTTACCTTTTCCTCTGACTTTTACGACACCGGCTATAAGGTCGGTATCTTCCTCGTTGATCCCCACCAGTTCGCCCACTCGTATTCCAGTGGAATACAAAACCTCAAGTATCGCCCTATCCCTTAATCCCAGGATATTATCCAACTGCGGTGATGTCACCAGCTTGATAGTTTTGTCCGGATCAAGGAACTCCGGCAGTTTTTTATCCAGTTTGGGAGTAAAAATACTGTCAGCAGGATTGTTCTTTATATATTTTTCCCTGAAAAGAAACTTAAAAAAAGACCTTATCGCTCCCAACTTTCTCACTACCGTTCGCTTCGCGCAGTTCCTGCGTTTAAGTTCCGCCAGGAACCTCCGAAGGTCGAGATGCGTTATTTTTTTAGGGTCTTTGTCTGACAGAAACTCTGCCAGCTCGGTAAGATCTGACCTGTATGCACGCAGCGTGTGGACCGAATAGTTCTTCTCTATCTCGAGATATTTAGCAAATTTATCTACGAACCTCTTCAATCTATTCCCCTTCTACAGTATCTCCGGAGGCGGACTCGTTTTCCTCTTTGGGGAGAGTTCTGGAGGTATAAGTACATTTGGGATATTTCGTACATCCGTAAAAAGCGCCTCGTGAGGATTTTCTCTCTACCAGTTCGCCCTCGCACGCTTCTTCCGGGCATTTAACTCCCGTTGTTATAGACTTGGCATTCTTACACGCGGGGAAACCGGAACAACTCATGAACCTCCCGCGCCTGCCCCATTTTATAACCATGGGCCTGCCGCAATCTTCACAGGTCTCATCGGTCTCCACGACCTGTTTTTTGACGCTTTTCATTTTCTCTTTTGCCTTCTCCACTTCTTTGGCGAAAGGCCTGTAGAATCCTTCAAGAACGGATACCCACTCCGTCCTCCCCTCTTCTATGCCGTCAAGCTCATCTTCCATTCTGGCCGTGAACTTATCGTCCACTACGTCGGGAAAATTATCGACGAGGAGTTTATTTACCAGCTCCCCAAGCTCCGTGGGCTGAAGCGTACGGGTAACGCGCTTGATATAGTTCCTGGTGATTATTGTCCGTATGATAGGCGCGTACGTGGACGGCCTGCCGATCCCTTTTTCCTCGAGCATCTTGACCAGCGACGCGTCGGAAAACCTCGGAGGCGGTTTCGTGAAATGCTGTTCCGGAAGTATCTCCAGCGGATCAAGCACTTCTTTTTCATCAAGCGGCGGGAGTTCCGGCATCTCATCCACATTTTCGCCTTCTGTTCTATACATCTTAAGAAAGCCATCGAACACGATATGGGCGCCGCCCGCCCTGAACAAATACTCACCCGCGTCTATGTGCACAGCAAGCACCGAATAGAGCGCGCTGGTCATCTGGCTTGATACGAACCTGTTCCATATAAGTCTATAAAGTTTGAGCTCATCCGGGCCGAGATACGACTCAACGTCTTTGGGTGAGCGGAGGGGTACCGCCGGACGTATCGCTTCGTGAGCTTCCTGGGCTCTCTTCCTTGACTTGTATTCGGGTGGTATCTTCGGGCAGTATTTTTCGCCGAAATTATCAAGTATATACTGACGAACCTCTTCCTGCGCGTCGTTCGATATGCGCACCGAATCCGTTCGCATATACGTTATAAGTCCCACGCTCCCTTCCTCCCCGATCTCAACACCTTCATAAAGCATCTGAGCTGTCCTCATGGTCTTTGACGCGGAAAAGTTCAGTTTATTGAACGCGTCCTGCTGCAGGACAGACGTCGTGTACGGCGACCTTGGATGACTTTTCTTTTCCTTGCGACTGATGTCTCGTACTATAAAATCCTGTTTCTCAAGATATGAGACTATACCGCACGCCTCTTTTTCTCCGTCGATCTGGATCTTTTCCCCTTTATGCTTGACCAGTTTAGCCTGGAATGAGGGATACTCTTCGCCATCAGGAGATTTGCCGTCTTTTTTCTTCAGGATCACGTCAACAGTCCAGTATTCCTGAGAATTAAATTTGCGTATCTCTTCTTCTCTTTCTGCTATCAGTCTCACTGCTACTGACTGTACCCTTCCGGCACTTAAGCCGCGTGTTACCTTTCCCCACAAAATCGGACTGAGCGAATATCCCACTATGCGGTCCAGTATTCTCCGAGCCTGCTGGGCGTTGACCTTGTTCATATCCAATCCACCGGGATCCTTGAACGCCTCTTTGACCGCTTTCGCCGTTATTTCATCAAAACTCACTCTGAAAATATCGACCTTGTACTTCTCGAACTGGTTTTTAAGATGCCAGCAGATAGCTTCACCTTCCCTGTCGGGGTCGGCCGCGAGATATATGGCTTTCGCTGTCTTTGCTTCTTTTTTAAGGCTGATTAAATATTTTTTCCGCCCTTTCATGACACTGTACTCGGGCTGAAAACCGTTCTCGAAGTCTATCCCCATCCGGTTCGCGGGAAGATCGATTATATGCCCCATGCTGGCCAGTACTTTAAAGTCTTTCCCCAGTATCTTGTTTATGGTCTTCGATTTAGCCGGGGACTCTACTATCACCAGGCACTTTCCCTTCCCCTCAGCTGTTTTTGTCTTAGCGGGGGTTTTCTTAGCTGTTTTTTTCTTGGTTGTTTTTGCTTTAGGTTTTTCAGTAGCCATAAAGTCTCTCCCTTTGGTATTAGAGAACCTTCCTTCCCGGGGCATCCGGCTCAGGAAGCGACGGGTTGTTTCCGCGCAAGGACATAACGCATACCAGCAAGCTTTTTTACCAGACCTCTCATCTCCAGCCTGAGCATAATATGATGCACCTTTTTTATGTCCGTGCCGGACGCCTCTATTATCTGATCGAGGTACACTGGTTCTTCCGCCGCGAGTGCAGTCATCACACTGCGCTCATCATCATCCAGTTCCCCGATCTCCCTGATCCCCTGGTCCCCCGATATCCTGATATCCTGCTTTGTTTTTTCGATAACCCGCCCCATATCCATTTCTTCTATTATGTCGTCCACGCATGTGATCAGTTTCGCGCCGTTCTGGATAAGAAAATTTGTTCCCTTCGAAGTATAAAGATCCGCGCGCCCCGGAACGGCAAAGACCTCGCGGCCCTGCTCAAGCGCGAGATCCACGGTTATCATAGCGCCGCTTCGTCTTGAAGCTTCGACAACCACGACGCCTTCGGACATCCCGCTCACTATCCTGTTGCGCCTGGGAAAAGTACTCCTGGACGGCTGGGTGCGGGAAGAGAACTCCGTTACCACAGCCCCATGCGCCTGGATATCTTCTACAAGTTTTTCAGAACCCGCTGGATACACGTGCCGGAACCCGCTGCCAAGGACTGCTACGGTATTTCCGCCCCCATTGAGAGCTCCCCTGTGTGCAGCTGAATCTATCCCCCTGGCCATACCGCTGACCACGGTCACACCTCTTTCCGCGAGATCATATGACAGCTTTTCCGCCATTCGAAGTCCGTACATCGAGCATCTTCTCGATCCGACAACAGCCGCGGAGTTGCAGTTCAAAACCGTAAGATCCCCTTTGTAATACAATACTGAAGGTGGATCATAGATGTCCAGAAGCCTGGAGGGATATTCGGCATCCAGACAGCATACGGTACGTATACCTTCTTCTTTCATGTATGCCAGCTCGCTCTCCAGCTCTCCGGAAACGTCACCGAACCGCGCGCGTTCTATCTTTAATTCCTCGCGCGAACCGCTGATGTTATCAAGGATGCGCTTGATACCTACCGGCCCGAGCCCGGGAACCATACTAAGCGCCATTATATCTACACAGGCCTCTGTCAAGAATTCTCTCCGTTTATCTCTTTTTTTATTATCATTTTCAGGAACACATCCGTTATTAAGGGATCTAGTTTACGCCCTTTCTCATATTTCATAATGGCGATCGCTTCCTTTTGGGTGAACCCTTTACGGTAGGGCCTGTCAGAGGTAAGCGCTTCATATATATCCGCTACCGCCAGTATCCTGGCTGATTGGGGAATATCGTCCCCTTTCACCCCTTTAGGATATCCGGTACCGTCATAATTTTCATGATGACTCGCCATGATCGGTATAATATCGTGCAGTATGTAGACAAGGCCCACTACATCGGATCCCCAGCCGGGATGTTTCTTTATCTCGTCAAACTCTTCCCGGCCAAGCTTACCTTTCTTAAAAAGTATTTTCTCATCCACCACCAGTTTCCCCAGATCATGCAGAAGAGACGCGGCACGGAGTTTCTCTATTGCCTCCCGGCTTACCTTCAACTTCCTGGCAAGCAGCGTAGCGAAAGACATTACGCGGCTGGCATGCTCGGCCGTCCCGGGTTCACTTATTCTGGAAGCTTCAAAAAGAGCTTTTACTATCTCCTTATAGGCCGCGGCCTCTCCCATCTCTGTGGCAGGATGGACTTTTAAAGCATCAGACTTCTGGCACTGCCCCTCACTGCCTATTAGAAGATAAAGAGATTTTCCTTTTTCCACCAAAGGAACACATAGAAAACATAGATATTTTTTTGACCCGTCAGACGATATCACGGGGACCTCGAACCACTTCACGGTCTTCTTGCTCCTGATACCGTCAAAAAGAGACAATACATCATCCTTTATCTCTTCCGGCACCAGGGTTCCGGGCCACTTAATATCCGCAATGTCCTTATCTGTAACGAGTATGACCTCGAGACATTTCTCGTTAGCGAAAACTATATTTCCATCAGCATCAACCACCATTACCACGGCCTCGAAGTTCTCCAGAAGCTTCTCAAAGAAAAGTTCCCACAATACTTCATCCCTGTTTATACTCTTTGCCGGTTTATTCCCCACATACCATCCTTTTTATATGACCCATAACATCATCTATACTGAAAACTGTGGTGTCTATATGGCATTCCGCTTTCTCGTAAAAAGGCCGTCTGTATTCCAGAAGCTCCCTTATCTTTTTCAGGGGATCTTCCACCTTGAGCAGCGGCCTGTGCCCGTGGCTTTTTGTGCGTTCGTATATGGCCTCCGGATCCGCCCACAGGCATACAACTGTCCCGTTTTGCGCGAGATTATCCATGTTCTCGGACGCGAGCACCACTCCGCCGCCGGTATCAATTATCTGATCCGAAGCCTCACTGACCTCTTTTACGACACTTTTCTCTATCTCCCTGAAATACGGCTCACCTTCCTCCTCGAATATCTCGCTTATGGGACGCCCTTCCCTTTCGACTATGATATCGTCGATGCTTACATATTTCATCCCGAGATCATCTGCCAGAGCTTTGGCGATCATGGTCTTACCTGTACCCATAAATCCTATCAATACAATGTTCTTCATA
>CAZUYM010000031.1:0-4738 GCA_964624805.1 uncultured Planctomycetia bacterium | reverse complement strand
TGCGCCTTGTATGCCTTGTAATTCTGTTTGATCTCCGAGATCGAATCTCCGCCGAACTTTTCCAGGAACGCTGACGCCAGCTCCAGAGCGATCACCGCTTCGGCTACTATACCGCACGCGCCGACAGCACAAACATCCGCACGCTCTCTCGAGGCTTTGCTGTCTTTTTTAGTCTTAATATTCACAGTCCCCAGGGCGTCTCCAAGAGTAGCTATAGGTTTCATGAACCCTTCGACGACTATAGGCTGACCGTTAGTTATGCCCCCTTCGATCCCGCCGGCATTATTTGACAACCTCAGGTAACTCTTTTTCTGCTTCGAGTACGCTATCTCGTCATGTACCATGGACCCTGCCTCATACGCGGCCTCGATACCGGCTCCGATAGATACTGCTTTCACCGCCGGAACGGACATCACCGCGCGCGCTAAAGAAGCATCCATCCTCCTGTCCCACTGCGCGTAAGTTCCCAGTCCCGCCGGAACACCGTCCACTATTACCTCAAAAGACCCGCCGAGCGTATCGCCCGCTTTAGCGGCATTATCTATTTCTTCGCACATGAGTTGTTCAGCCTCTTTGTCGGCGCATCTTATCTTTTTGGCGCCCTTAAGAAGCGTCTCTACTTTTTTGTAGGGAAGCCCTCCGGTTCCCGCCTCTATGCCGCCCAGCATGGTAACGTGACTTAATATTTTTATGCCGAATTCGGCGAGTATCTTTTTAGCGACCGCCCCTGCAGCCACCCTGGCCGCCGTCTCTCTTGCACTTGCCCTTTCGAGCACGTCACGCGCGTCGGAACACTGGTACTTGATGAGCCCCGCGAGGTCGGCATGTCCCGGACGGGGACAATTGACGTCCGGCAGTTTATCTATCTTGAAATCCCTGTTAGCGACCATTATTCCTACCGGGCTTCCGATGGTCCTCCCCTTGCGGCAACCCGCGACCAGTTCCGCCTTGTCGCTTTCGATAGACATACGTTTTCCCCTGCCATACCCCTGCATCCGGAGTTTAAGATCCCCGTTAATGTCACTTGCTGACAATTCGAGACCGGCGGGTATTCCGTCCAGTATGGTCATAAGAGCTTTTCCGTGAGACTCTCCTGCCGTCATGTACCTTAGCATATTGCACCTCTTCTTTAATGAGTGAACTATGCCCCGCGCCTCTTGCAGCACAGGGTCAAGTAGATCTTATGCTCACGATAACCTATAGCACGAATAAACGATCCAGTATCCTGCTGCCCCACAACAGGCTCACGAGCGCGGCCAGCGAAAGATACGGCCCGTAGGGTATTACATCCCTCCTGAACTTTATCTTCATGAACACACCAACGCCGACACCCAGTATCGGCGCCAGAAAAAACGTAAGAATAACCAGCTTCCACCCGAGAAACGCACCCAGCATGGCCATGAGTTTCACGTCTCCGCCGCCGAGCGCCTGTTTTCTGAATATAAGTTCGCCTATGACTCCCAGCAAAAACATACTCCCGCCGCCGGCGACAACGCCGAGAAAAGACCCCAGGAGTGATCCGGCATATGTACCGGCTCCGCCCAGTTTAAAAACCGTAAAAAGTACCATACCAAAACATATCCCCGGCAGGCTTATCTCGTCAGGTATCTCCTGATGCTCGATATCTATAAAAACTATTACTATCAAGGCGCACGTGAACAGCCAATATACAAAAAACGCGGGACACAGAGAAAAATAGAACAAAAGCCCCACTCCGGCCAGAGCCGTCAAAAGCTCTACAGCAAAATATCTGGCAGATATCGGAGTCGAACAATCCCGGCACTTGCCTCTAAGGATCAAAAAACTTACCAGCGGTATATTATCGAACCATCTTATCGGATGCCCGCAGAACGTACACGCTGAAGACGGAAAAACAATGGACTTCGACAACGGTATCCTGTAAATACATACATTAAGAAAACTGCCGATCACAAGTCCGAAGACAAAAACAATAATAAATTCCATTTATTTCCCGGCTCCCTTTCTTTTCTTCAGCTCTTCAAGCGCCGCTTTTTTCATTATCTCTTTGATCTCGCCCAGATAAAAATTGTCTTCTGCCCATATGTCAAAAGCCAGCGCTGCCTGGTTTATCAGCATCCCGAGCCCCATCTCCGCCTTTATCCCCTTTTCCCGGCACAACTTCACCAGCTCAGTTTCCCTGCAATACACAAGATCGTACACCATCATCCCTTCACGCAGAAGGTCCGGCATGTTTTCCCCGCCGGGTAAAGGATCTCCTTCATGCGTCCCCATCGGTGTCGCGTTCACCATTAGATCCGTCTCTGCCATGATCCCGGGGATATCCTTACTTTCTATCACCGACAGTATACCGGCTCCGCCCTGTTTGGCTATGTCCCCTCCAAGCGAAACGGCTTTTTCTTTATCTACGTCAAAAACAAATATCCCACCAACCGCTCTTTCCGCGCCGGCCAGATAAAAACTGATAGCCCTTGCGGCGCCGCCAGCGCCCAGGATAAGTACTTTCTTATCCTTCGGGTCAAACCCGGCGTCTATAGTAAGTGATTCGTAGAACCCTCTGCCGTCGGTGTTATATCCCCTGAGACCTTCCTCTTTCACCTTCACGGTATTGACCGCGCCTAACCTTTCGGCAAACTCCTCCATCGAAGAAAAATCATCATTATCCAGCATCTCTTTTATCTTCACCTTATGAGGGACCGTGATGTTGAAACCGCTTATCCTGCCGTTAAGTACATTGTCCCGGCAGAACTGCCCGAGTTCATCTTCCGGAACATCGAATATGCCATACTCCGCGTTTATGCCAAAATGCGCGAAAGCGGCATTATGCATCACCGGGGACAGGGAATAACTTATCCCCCTCCCCAGCAGTCCATATCTCTTTTTTTTAGTTGTTTTGTTCTCCATTGTGAACGTCTTTCAAGTTACTTCTTCTTGCCGGCAGTTTTCTTCTTTTTAAGTTTTTCACGACGCAAAGACAGACGATTGATCGCGTTGATATAAGCCCTTACGCTCGCCTCGATAACATCCGTACTGAAACCTCTGCCGATCACGACATCGTCCTTGAACGATATCTTAACGCTGGCTTCGCCAAGCGCGTCCTTCCCGCTGGTAACAGCATTTACTTTGTAATCGATCAGCTTGCCCTTACTGCCGGTAGCCTTATCTATCGTTTTAAAACACGCGTCTATAGGGCCGTCGCCGGTAGCGGTAGCCTGTATCTTTTTCTTACCCTCCGTAAGCTCGACTTCCGCCAACGGTTTTATGGTATTACCGCTGGTGACCTGGAAATTGATAAGCTTGTATTTCTCCTTTATCATCGCCAGTTCGTCTTCTACTATTGTGGCAAGATCCTCGTCAAATATCTGAGCTTTCTTATCCGCAAGGACTTTGAACCGGGTGAAAGCCTGGTTGAGTTCTTTTTCCGAGAGAGAATAACCCAGTTTCTTCAGCCTTTCCGAAAAAGCGTGCCTTCCCGAAAGCTTTCCGAGAACGAGACGGCTGCCCTTGAACCCTACATCCTGAGGACGGATTATTTCATATGTTACCCTTTTCTTGAGTATCCCGTCCTGATGTATCCCCGATTCATGGCTGAACGCGTTTTCACCCACTATAGCTTTATTCGGCTGGACTGCAATTCCGGTAAGCTTACTGACAAGTTTGCTTGTCTTATAAAGCTCTTTAGTGTTGATGCCCGTCTTGATCTTTCCGAAAAGATCCTGCCTCATGATAAGCGCCATTATTATCTCCTCAAGCGAAGCGTTACCCGCTCTTTCTCCGAGCCCGTTTATGGTGCACTCCACCTGGCGCGCGCCGTTAACTACCGCGGCAAGAGTATTACTCACTCCCAGGCCAAGGTCGTTATGACAATGCACGCTGATAACAGCCTTGTTGATATTCGGGACATTGTTCATCAAATAATCGATAGTCTGCCCGAACTCCTGAGGTATGGCATAACCCACGGTATCGGGAATATTGACCGTGCGGGCACCGGCTCTTATGACCTCTTCAACGACTTTCGCGAGAAAATCCAACTCCGTACGCGACGCATCTTCGGGCGAAAACTCGATATCGGCGCATTTCTTCCGCGCGTATTTCACCGCGTCCACGGAGATCTTGAGTATCTCATCCTTGGCCTTGCGCAGCTTATACTGCCTGTGTATCTTGGACGTAGCCAGGAAAACGTGTATCCTCGGCCTTTTAGCCTTTTTAAGCGCGGCATAAGCGTCGTCTATATCCTGCTTCGTGGCTCTTGCGAGACCGCATATCACGGGTTTTTTGATATGCTTCGCTACGGTCCGGACCGCTTCAAGATCTCCCGGACTCGTCCTTGGAAATCCGGCTTCGATTATATCCACACCGAGCTTCTCCAGCTGAAAAGCTATTTTTAACTTTTCATTTATAGTTAGACTCGCCCCGGGCGTCTGTTCCCCGTCCCTTAATGTCGTATCGAATACAAGCACTCTCTTTTCGTCTTTCATGGCATTTTCCTTTTTCTTTTAATAAGACCGCGGCTTATGGAACAACGTGAACATAAGTCGCTTGGTCGCATTAACCCCGCCCTTTTAGGTCTGCAGGATCTTTGATCCTGAATGATAAAAAGGGCGGGGTAAATTCGCATTTAGCACTTAGCGAATTATCATTCGCTAAGTGATGTGCTCATTTATTCCATCCACGGCATCATACCGCGAAGTTCTTTGCCGACCTTCTCTATAGTATGCTGTTTCTCTTCTTCGGTTATCTTGTTATAGTTCGGTCTGCC
>CAZUYM010000030.1:8993-12638 GCA_964624805.1 uncultured Planctomycetia bacterium | reverse complement strand
AATTGACACAACATACTATATATGCTATAAAATTTACTCCGATATATTGTATGTCCTTATATATACCACGTAAATAATTAGAGGGGTGGATCATGATAGAGCGATACACGAGACCCGAAATGGCCGGTATCTGGACCGACCAGAACCGTTTCCAGAAGATGCTGGACGTTGAAATACTTGCCTGCGAAGCTTTTGCCGAACTGGGAGAAGTGCCCAAAGAAGCGGTCAAGACTATCAGGGAAAAGGCTGCCTTTACCCCGGAGCGCATAAAAGAGATCGAGGATGTAACCAATCACGATGTTGTCGCGTTCATCAAGAATATATCTGAGAACGTCGGAGAAGATGCCAAATATTTTCATTTTGGCCTGACATCAAGCGATGTCCTGGATACAGGATATTCACTGCAGATGGTCGAAGCTATGGATCTGCTGATAAAAGGCGCCGAAGAAGTAAAAACCGCGCTGGGAGAAAAGGCCAAAAAATACAAAATGACACCGATGATGGGCCGCTCGCACGGAGTGCACGCGGAACCCATATCCTTTGGACTGAAAATGGCGCTCTACTACAGGGAGATGGAGCGAAACATCGAAAGGCTGAAAAGCGCGAGAGAGACCGTTGCCGTGGGAAAAATGTCGGGGTCGGTCGGGACTTTTGCCAATGTGGATCCATTCGTCGAGGGATATGTATGCAAAAAACTCGGTCTTGAACCCGCGTATGTTTCGAGCCAGATCATCCAGAGAGACAGGCACGCGTATTATCTGAACATGGTAGCTATCTGCGGCGCGACGATCGAGAAAATAGCGCTGGAAGTAAGGGGACTTCAGAAGACAGAGATAGGTGAGGTTCAGGAATATTTCGCGAGCGGACAAACGGGTTCATCGAGCATGCCCCACAAAAAGAACCCTATCATATGCGAAAGGCTATGCGGTATGGCAAGACTGCTCAGGACGAATGCCCTGGCCGCCATAGAGAACGTAGCGCTCTGGCATGAGAGGGATATATCTCATTCTTCCGTGGAAAGGGTAATAGTGCCGGATTCTACCATTCTTCTGGACTATATGCTGGCAAAGACCAAAGGTCTTGTGGAGAAACTCATTGTTAATGAGGATAAAATGCTCCAGAATATGGGCGTGTCAAAAGGCCTGGTGTATTCGCAGCATGTAATGCTTGAACTTATCAAAAAAGGTGCCTCGCGCATGGAGGCTTACGATATCATACAGGGCGTGTCACTTGAGGCATACAAAGGGAAGAAAGAGTTCAAGGACCTGCTTCAGGGAAGCGAGGAAGTAAAAAAATACATGACAAAAAAAGAGATAGAGAACTGTTTCAGCCTCGAGTATCATCTCAGGCACATTGACACTATTTTTAAGAATGTAGGATTATAGACGCGCGATTCTCGATACTGGATACTCGTTAGAGTAAGGCGGGAATTGGGAATAGGGAATGGGGAATAGAGTTGTTATGAAAAAGAAGCTCAGTTACAAAAAAGCAGGCGTAGATATCGACAAGGCGGATGGGCTTATCAAAAAAGCCAAAGCCCTGATAAACACCACGCGAGTGAAGGGGAGCATGGATTCAGTCGGCGGTTTCGGCGGCTTCTTTGACCCCGCCGCATCCGGGACAAAGAATGGCCTTTTGGTCGCCGCGACAGACGGTGTCGGCACGAAACTTAAAGTCGCGCAGATCGCAGGCAAACATGATACTGTCGGGATAGATCTTGTGGCTATGTGCGTGAACGACATACTCTGTTCGGGGGCGAAGCCGTTATTTTTTCTTGATTATTTCGCTTCCGGGAAACTCCGAAAAAAGGAGTGGAGCGAAGTGATAAAGGGTATTGTTGACGGATGCCGCCAGGCGGGTTGCGCTCTCCTGGGAGGGGAAACCGCGGAAATGCCCGGGATGTACTCCGGAGGAGAATACGACCTCGCGGGTTTTTCGGTCGGAGTGGTCGACAGGCGAAAGGTCATAGATGGCAGCAGGGTAAAGCCCGGTGACGTTCTACTGGGGCTGGCTTCGACGGGTCTGCATTCCAACGGATATTCGCTCGTACGCAAAGTGTTCACAAAAAAACAGATAAAGCAGCACTACAAGCTTATTTTGAAACCTACGAAAATATACGTCAAGCCGTTCTTCGCGGTGTCGGATGTATGCAGGATAAAAGCGGCAGCGCATATCACCGGAGGCGGGTTTTATGACAACATCCCACGCATGCTGCCAAAAGGCGTGAAAGCGATAGTCCGTACGGGCAGTTGGAGCATTCCGTCCGTATTCGGGCTGATAGAGAAGAACGCGGACATCAGGAAAAAAGACATGTACCGAACTTTCAATATGGGAATAGGGATGGTTCTGGCTTTGTCAAAGAAAGACGCCGATAAAGCGCAAAAGATACTCAGTAAAAAATTCAAGCTGAAGAGCTGGGTTATCGGAGAAGTTGTTAAGGGAAAAAGATCAGCGGAGCTGGTGTAACCGGTTTCGGAAGAGAGAAAAGGGAGTTATGAACATATTGGTTATCGGATCCGGGGGAAGGGAGCACACCTTGTGCTGGAAATTGAAGCAGAGCCCTTCTGTCGGAGAAATATACTGTTCAGCGGGCAACGGTGGAACCGTGCGCGACGCGATAAACGTTGACGTGGACCTCTCCGACCACCGTGCGGTGGCGGAATTGTGCAAAGAGAAGCAGATAGACCTGGTCGTGGTCGGGCCGGAAGCGCCCCTCGCGGCAGGCATAGCGGATGACCTTGAAAAAAGCGGCATAAAGGTTTTCGGTCCGTCATATGCCGCGGCAAGGATGGAATCGAGCAAGATCTTCTCTAAAGAACTTATGGGCAGGTACAATATTCCCACGGCGGCTTTCCGTATATTTGAAAATTTTGATAAAGCCGCGGACTATATAAGATCGGAAAAGTTTCCGCTTGTGGTAAAAGCTTACGGTCTGGCCGCGGGCAAAGGCGTTATTATCGCCCAGACTGTCGAAGAAGCGTTGAGTGCCGCGGAAGATATGCTTGTCAAAGATAAGTTTGGAGCCGCGGGGCAGAAAATAATAGTCGAAGAATATCTTGAAGGGGAGGAAGCGTCCATACTGGCGATAACCGACGGAGAGACCATCATACCGCTTGTAACGAGCCAGGACCACAAAAGAGTGTTCGATGGCGATGCCGGGCCGAACACGGGTGGAATGGGAGCGTACTCGCCCGCGCCGGTCATAGACGATGCTCTTTTCGCGGAGATCATGGAGACTGTCCTGCGCCCCACCATCGACGGGTTGCGCAATGAAGGAATACAATACAAGGGCGTCCTGTACGCGGGAATAATGATGACCGAAGACGGCCCCAAGGTCCTGGAATATAATGTGAGGTTCGGCGATCCCGAAACGCAGGTGGTTCTGCCGCGTCTCAGATCAGACCTGGCAGTTCTTTTGATGGCCGCGGCCGAAGGGGATCTCTCGGGGATAAAGCTGGAATGGGATGAACGGGATTACGTTTGTGTCGTGCTTTCTTCGGGAGGATATCCGGGAAGCTATGAAAAAGGAAAAGCTATAAGCGGAATAGAAGAAGCCGAAGAAGAAGGAGCGCTTGTCTTTCACGCGGGCACAAGTATCGAAGACGGACAGCTGGTGACGTCGGGAGGCAGGGTCCTCAACGTTGT
>CAZUYM010000030.1:6425-8893 GCA_964624805.1 uncultured Planctomycetia bacterium | reverse complement strand
CCGGTAATAGGCGTTCCCATAACAAGCAAACTTGACGGCCTGGATTCTCTGCTTTCCACCGTGCAAATGCCGGCGGGTGTCCCCGTGGCTACGGTAGCTATAGGGAAGGCCGGGGCTACCAATGCCGCGATACTGGCCGCGCAGATACTCGGCGTGGGTTCGGCAGCTATGAGCAAAAAACTGCAGGCTTATAAAAAAGCGCTGGTACGAAAAATAGAAGCTAAGAACAGAAAACTGAAAAAGAAATAACACACTTATGAAAGAATTGATCTCAAACATTCTTTTCGTATGCACCGGTAACAGTTGCCGCAGCATAATGGCCGAGGGCTATTTGCGGAAACGTGTAGCCGAAGAAGGCCTGCAGCTAGACGTGGCTTCCGCGGGGACCATTGGCATGAATGGTGCCGCACCGACAAAAGAAGCGCTCAAAATATTGGAGAGCGAGAAAGTTTCAACGAAGAGCCTTATGTCAAAAAGGCTCTCGGAAGAGTACATCAACTGGGCGGACCTGATACTTGTGATGGAGCCGGAACACAAGTCCATCATAGTCAACATGGTGCCGCAGGCTGCGGACAAAATACATTATTTAGGCGAATTCAATCCCGAACAGGGAGACATCGTCATTCCCGACCCGATAGGGAGGCCGCTCGCTTTTTACAGAGCGTCATTTCGTCTTATCAAAGGATCAACAGAGGGATTTATCAAATGGCTAAAAAAATCGCAATAGGCGCGGACCACGGCGGGTTCAAGCTCAAAGAGGCGCTAAAAAAAATACTGGAATCAAAAAAATACAAAGTTTACGATATGGGCACCTTTTCCGACGAATCATGCGACTATCCGGAGTATGGTTTTGAGGTGGCGAAAAAAGTGTCCACTGGCGGAGCTTCAAGAGGCATTGTGATCTGCAAAACGGGAATAGGCATGTCGGTCATAGCTAACAAGCTTCCCGGGGTCAGAGCGGGTCTTTGCGCGTCACTCGCGGACGCCGTGTCATCCCGGAAGCATAACGACACCAACGTTCTAGTACTTGCGGCAGCCAAAGTGTCAAGCCGGAAAGCCCAGGACATAGCCAGAGCGTGGCTCAGGACCGACGCGCTTAAAGGCCGTCATGGCCGCCGCGTAAAGCAGATAAAAGAGCTGGAAAAGAAAGTGTTCAAAGGCGTTAAGAGATAACTTAAGACAAGGAGAAGCAATGAAACACCTGAAAGAGACAGATCCCGAGATATTCCAGGCTACTCTGCAGGAGACAAAAAGGCAGAACGAAGGAATAGAACTTATAGCCAGTGAAAATTTTGCGAGCCGCGCGGTGATCGAAGCGGTGCAGTCGGCGATGACGAATAAGTATGCCGAAGGATATCCCCACGCGCGGTACTACGGGGGATGCACGTTCGTGGATGACGCGGAAGACATCGCTATTGAAAGAGCAAAAAAGCTTTTTGGTGCCGAACATGTTAACGTACAGCCGCATTCCGGGTCACAGGCTAATATGGCTATTTATTTTGCCATGCTGGACATCGGAGATACGGTGCTGGCGATGGATCTGGCCTGCGGGGGACACCTTACGCACGGACACAAAAAGAATTTTTCCGGGAAATATTTTGATATGGCCTTCTACGGAGTGAACAGGGAGACCGAAAAATTGGATTTTAATGAGATAAGAGCAAAAGCTCTGGAGCGGAAGCCGAAGATGATACTTGCCGGAGCGTCCGCTTATTCGAGAACAATAGAGTTTGATAAATTCCGTGAGATCTGTGACGAAGTCGGCGCTATCCTGATGGTGGATATGGCGCACATAGCCGGCCTGGTAGCAGCGGGAGAGCATCCCAGTCCGGTGCCGGTATCGGAATTTGTTACGACAACAACGCACAAGACCTTAAGGGGCCCGAGGGGCGGGATGATACTGTGCCGTGAAGAATTCGGAAAGAAGATAAACTCCGAGATCTTTCCGGGAATACAGGGTGGTCCGCTTATGCACGTTATAGCGGCAAAGGCCGTAGCTTTTCATGAGGCGCTTCAGCCGGAGTTCAAGACCTACCAGAAGAACATCATGAAGAATGCAAGGAAACTTTCAGAAGAACTGCTTTCCAGAGGATACCGACTGGTTTCGGGGGGCACGGATAATCATCTTATGCTTGTCGACCTTGCGCCGAAGGGCCTCACCGGGAAAGTAGCGGAGGTCTGCCTGGATAAGGCGGGCATAACTGTGAACAAGAACCTGATACCTTTTGACGAGCAGAGTCCTTTCGTAACAAGCGGCATAAGGATCGGTACGCCGGCTATTACCACCAGAGGCATGGGGGAAAGTGAGATGGCAAAGGTGGCGGAATTTATGGATGAAGCGATGAAAGCCGCCGAAGACGATAAGAAGCTGGAGGTCATAAGGGAAGAGGTCAGGGAATTTTTGAAAGCGTTCCCGCTGTACAAGGACTGGATAGACGAAATGGAGAGCCTCGAAGTCGGGAGCACCC
>CAZUYM010000030.1:0-6325 GCA_964624805.1 uncultured Planctomycetia bacterium | reverse complement strand
TGGTCTCGACCAGGTCCACGTGCATGCGCAGGAGGGTTGGCGCCGTAGTGGTAAAGAACAAACAGATCCTTACCACCGGATATAACGGAGCGCCCTCAGGCATAACACATTGCGATAAGGTAGGTTGCCTGCGGGAAGAGCTGGGAGTGCCTTCCGGACAGAGGCATGAACTTTGCCGGGCGCTTCACGCCGAGCAGAACGCGTTTCTCCAGGCTGCCAGGCACGGCATAAGCCTGGAAGGCGGGATGCTGTACATTACAACGCAGCCGTGCAGCATATGCGCCAAAATGATAATAAACGTCGGCATAAAAAAGATCATAATAGAAGGCGAGTATCCGGATGAGCTCGCCCTAAAGTTTCTTGAAGAAGCAGGCGTAGAAATGGCGGTGGTGAAATCATGAAATGTCCTTTTTGTCACAGTACAGAAGATAAGGTCATCGATTCCCGCATGAGCGGAGAGGGCCTCAGCATAAGGCGAAGGAGAGAATGTCTCAAATGCGCCAAAAGGTTTACCACCTATGAGTATGTAGAAAAAGCGCCGCTTATGGTCGTCAAGCGCGATGGCGCCAGGAAAAGTTTTGACCGGGACAAAATTCGTGCCGGCATCATAAAAGCCTGCGAGAAACGGCCGGTAAGTATGGATAAAATAGACCAGATGGTCGAAGAGATAGAAAGAGAGATACAGAAAAAAGCGGACCCTGAGATAAAATCCACATTGATAGGCAATATGGTCATGGAAAAACTTTATGACCTGGACGAAGTGGCGTACGTGCGGTTTGCTTCAGTTTACCGAAGATTCAAAGATGTCTCGCATTTCATGAAAGAACTTAAGAAATTCCTCGAGTGACCCTGCCTTAAAGGTCTTCAAGTCTTTTGTTAAGGTTTACGTCCGACGTATTTCCGGCGAACCATTCATCAAGCAAACTTAGTTTTTTGCGTACCAGAAGCTGATTTTTAAGAGAGTCCCTGACTCCCTGGAATTCAGCCTCGTCCGCGGGTATGATACTGTCTACCCGGACCAGGAGCGCCCCTTTGACTGTCTGAACAGGCGGCATTATCCGGTTTTCTCCGGTCTGCAAAGCGCCAACGACGATGTCCCCGGCAGGGCCTATGTTCTCGATATAGCCCTCCGCCGATACGGGTTCGGTGGTGACTACTTCCAGTTCGACAAGGGCGGCCTGATCTTCAAGAGTAGTACCGTTTACATTGATGGAGTCACGCAGCTCGCCGGCTTTCTCTTCGGCGAGAAGGATCATCTTCTTTTCGGAAATACCTTTGGTAAGAGCCTCCTTTATAGAGTCCAGAGGCAGGGGCATCGGAGGTACCTTTCCGGTTTTATGTAAAACATACACAGATCCCGAGTCCTGTCCCGAGAACACGGGGGTACTGATGCCGTTCTCCCCGAGCGCAAAAGCTGTCTCTGGGAATTCTTTAAAGAACTTTATCCCGGGGATAACGTCTTCCCGTGAAAAAAGTCCGGTTTCCCCGAAGGTGAGATCATTTTCATCAGCTATCTGGCGGAACCTGTCCGGAGACCCGCCGAGATCAGGGTATATTTTTTGCAGCGTCTCCATAACCCTGTTTTTTTGGGAGACATCCGAGTAGGGAAGCTCGATGTATTCTACCGACACCTGTTCGGGGGATAGAAACGAAGATGTATTGTTTTTGTAAAATTCTGCCACTTCCATATCCGTCACCGAGACCTGGTCAGAAAACTGTTCTCTGTCTATAAGAATGTATGAAAGGACCACCTGATCTTTCATGTTTTTGAAGGCTCGCAAAGTCTCTTCGTCGGTCACCGAGACCCCGCGTAACAGGGTTTCGCGGAACTTGTGCACCTGCATGTTTTCGCGGACAAGCTCTTCAAACTGCCGTGGAGTCATGGAAAGATTGTTCCGCAGGATGTATTCATAAACTTTTTTGTCAAAAATTCCGCCCCGCATAAAGGCCGGCTGACTGGCTATGAAGGAGAGTACTTCGTTATTTCCGACAGTGACTTTGGTTTTTCTGGCATTGGCTAGCAGGACAAGACGCTCCCATGCCATGAGGTTCAGCATAGGCCTGTTGCGCAGTATCTGGTTAAGTGTTTCCATATTGTTGTAATATGAGAAAAGCAGCTGTATTTTCATGCCCTGCCTGCTTGAGTCCAGGTCTTCGGTTGTGATGCTTTTTCCGCCGATCTGTCCGATAGGTTTAGGCTGGTTAGCCAGGTTGCCGACGCCCCAAAGCAGAAAAGCGGGGATTATCAAAATTAACAGAGCTATCATTATTCTTTTGGAAAATTTTTTGCTGCGTAAGATGTTCAAAACCATGATATATTTCCTTTCTTATGTTTGATCGCTGTGCAGGAACGTTTTCGAGGCGCGCTCCAGCGCTAGAGCGCGCAGATATGCCTCTTGTATGTCTTTTCCTGTTGCAACAGCACCATGCCTTTTTAACAAAACCGTATTGGCCCCAGCCCTGATCTTATCGCCTACGGCAGAGCCGAGGTCCTGTGATCCGGGGGAGATGTATTCCAGTACGGGGACATTTTCCCCGATAATGCAGTCAAATTCATAAGAGGGGCTTTCAAGTAGACTTGTTCGGGTGGCGGCGGCGATAGAGTAGGGCGAATGGACGTGGACGACAGCCATTACACCCTCATCTGCAGCGTAACATGCCAGATGTAAAGGGGTTTCAGAGCTCATCCCGGGAGTCAGGCCTCTTTTGACCGTCATAAAAGAGACCCTCATATAGTCATCGGGGTTCCCGGATGACATGTCGGTGCCTTTTTTCTTTATTATGATGAAATTCCCGTCCCGGATGCTGGTATTACCCCCCGCGCCTATGGCGAGTTTCTCCCTATGGATATGTACTCCATATCTGGCCAGCTCGTATGACATGTCAGTATCGTTCATATAGGGGCTCCTATTTTAAAAGTTAGTCTAACACAGCTGACGGTAGTAGTCAATGAGCCAGAAAAACGTAAAAGTGTCTTCGGGGGGTAAAATTACCCCCCCGTGACCTAAGTTCTTGACTATATCTATATATTGATATAGAATCTACACTCGATTTACTATTATATGCCCTTGGTAGCTTTAGAGGGAGGGGTGGGTTGTGCCCCTCATCTTCGGTGCGGCGGGGGAAGTGTTGTTGTGTGCAATTTTGTTATAAACAAGTACGAAAAGAGGTAGATATGGGAGCTGACAAGCTGCGTTTGGGTATTCCGAAAGGAAGTCTGCAGGAGACAACGGTGCGGTTATTCGAAAAAGCCGGCTATAAGATAAAAGTGTCTTCCAGATCATATTTTCCAGACATAAACGATGACGAGATCGATGTGGTGCTTTTTCGCGCGCAGGAAATGTCGCGTTATGTGGAAGACGGCATAATAGATTGCGGGATAACCGGTAACGACTGGATAGAGGAGAACTCCTCGGATGTGGAACGGGTCGCGGAACTGGTTTACGCTAAAAGAAGCATGAAACCCGTTAAGTGGGTTCTCGCTGTACCGGAAGCGTCTAAAGTAAAGAGCGTAAAAGATCTAGAGGGCAAAAAAATAGCCACTGAACTCGTGAGCCTCACTAAAAGATACCTGAAGGATCATGGTGTAAAGGCCTACGTCGAGTTCAGCTGGGGAGCCACCGAAGTGAAGACGAAAATGGGGATCGACGCTATAGTCGAAGTGACGGAAACGGGCGCCAGTCTGCGCGCTAACGACCTCAAAATAGTGGAGACCATATGCGAATCCACCACCCGGTTCATCGCGAACAAGGCTTCCTGGGCCGACGCCTGGAAAAAAGAAAAAATGGAACGCATCGTTCTCTTGCTGCAGGGTGCGATACTCGCTGAAGGCAAAGTGGGGCTTAAGATGAACGCGAAAAAGGAAGATATCGAAAAGATTATCGCGATACTTCCGTCCATAAAGACGCCTACGGTGTCATATCTGTTCGACAAAAATTGGGTGGATATTGACACGATCATAGATGAGGAAGACGTAAAGAGACTTATTCCCGAACTCCGGAAAGCCGGTGCAGAGGGATTGATAGAGTACCCGCTCAATAAAGTGATCTACTGACGGGGAAAGTTAACGAATGTTGTAAGGGGAGGTGACTAAGCGCAATGCCTTGTGGTAAGAAGAGAAAGATAAAAAAGGTCAAACGACACAAGAGAAAAAAGAGGATGAGAAGGGACCGGCACAAGAAAAGGAAGGTCTAACGTTGATACGTTTATTGTCTTTTGCCGTTATTTTCTATTTGTTTGTTTTTCTTCCCGCCGAGGTGCCGCAGTTTTACTGCAGTGCCGCAGTGGCGGATATAAGTATAGATAGGACCCGCCAGGAAGACCCGGGTATCAGGGAAGCATCAAGCACGCTTGCGCACTACCTGATGGGGATCATATATGACAATTTCGGTGACGCGGAAAAAGCTGTCGGAGAGTACGAGAAAGCGCTCGTATCCGGATCGGAAGAGGCGGAGATATATCTGAAGCTCGGAGCGGATTTTATGCTTCAGGGAAAACTGGATAAAGCTGCCGAGGCGCTTGATAAAAGCTCCGCACTGGACACATCTAATATTAAGTCGTATCTCCTTCTCGCGATAATACACACTGCGGGGGGAGAGTTTGACCAGGCGGAAGCGCAGTACAAAAAGGCGCTGGAGCAGGATCCGGAGAACCTGAAGGTCCTGACTTTTCTATCGGACCTTTATGTTATACAGCAAAAACTGGACAGGGCGGCTGAGGTATACGAAAAGATATTGCGCATAAGAGAAGAAGACGCGTTCCTGTATTTTAATCTGGGTATCATCTACAGCAAACTTAACCTGATGGACAAAGCCGAAGCGAATCTGCAGAAAGCTGTGGAAGTCGACAAGGAATACCTGGAAGCGCAGATGGTACTTGGGTTCATCTACGAGATAGAGGAAAAATACGCCGAAGCCATTCGGCAGTATGAAAGAGTGGTGGAGATAGATTCACTGCACCGAGAAGCATATGTCAGGATGGGGCAGCTTTACCACAGGCTTGGCGAGACAGATAAAGCGCTGGAACAGAACCGCGTGCTCATGCGCATCAACATGACGTCACCGGAACCGTATCTCAGGAATTTCAGCATATACGTTTCGGAAAAAAAGTTCGACCAGGCTGAAGCGGTTTTGAGAGAAGCCTTAAGGAACGGTGTTTCAGACGCTGTTATATATGCCAGCCTTGGATATTTGTCCGGGGTGAAAGGCGATTACAGGGAAGCGCTCGATTATTATAAGGTCGCTTCCGAAAAGGATCCGGACAACGGGAAGTACAGGTTCTATCTCGCGGCAACAATGGATCAACTGGGGCGACGGGATGAAGCCGTAAACGTTCTCGAGGGAATGGTATCCTCAGGGAGCGATCTTTCGGAAGCATACAACTACCTGGGGTACATATATGTCGAAGAAGGAAAGGACCTCCCGAGAGCGATCGCGCTGATAAAAAAAGCTCTTTTACTTGACCCGGAAAACCCGGCATATCTGGACAGCCTCGGGTGGGCCTATTTTAAGCAGGGGCGTCTGGAGGAAGCCTTCGCGAATATTAAAAAAGCGGTGGAGCTTTTACCTGACGACGCTGTGGTAAGAGGTCATTACGGAGACATATATTTTGCTAAGGGAGATATCGCGAGTGCCATAGTACAATGGAGAGTATCACTGGAGCTCGACCCGGCACGAAAAAGCATAAAGAAAAAGCTGGACCGCGCGCAAAGGGTACTTAACAAAGCTAAAAAGTGAGCATAAATACCAACACGAAAGCAGAGGCAAATGGAGAAGACAAACGACGTGAAAGTGCTGCAGAAGAAAGCTATTGATATCAGGCGTGATATTTTGACCATGCTCACGAAAGCCGGCAGTGGTCATACCGGGGGGTCGTTGTCCATAGTAGAGATACTGGTAGGGCTGTACTATCGCAGGTTGAATATCGATCCCGCATCCCCGAAGGAGAGAACCAGAGACAAGTTTATACTTTCAAAAGGGCATGGATGTCCCGCTCTGTACGCTGTTCTTGCTGACCTGGGATTTTTCCCGAAAGAAGAACTCGGGACGCTAAGGAAGCTGGGCAGCCGCCTTCAGGGCCACCCGCAGTACGGATTACCGGGGCTTGAAATCTCCAGCGGTTCGCTGGGGCAGGGGCTTTCCGTCGCGCTGGGGTTCGCTTTGGCGGACAGGATGGACGGTATAGACGCCCGGGTATATTGTCTCATGGGCGATGGCGAGACCAATGAAGGTCAGGTCTGGGAAGCGGCTATGACGGCGTCGCACTATAAACTGGACAACCTTTGCGGGATAATAGATTTTAATAAGCTGCAGATAGACGGGTTTTG
>CAZUYM010000029.1:0-12869 GCA_964624805.1 uncultured Planctomycetia bacterium | reverse complement strand
AGTCCCAGTGTGGCTGACCATCCTCTCAGACCAGCTACCCGTCATCGCCTTGGTGAGCTTTTACCTCACCAACAAGCTGATAGGACGCGGGCTCATCAATAGACGACAGGTCCATTTTCAAGATCCCCGCCTTTAACTACTACTTCTGTGAAGTTGTAGTCTTATTCGGTATTAGCTTGCCTTTCGGCAAGTTGTCCCAAATCTAAAGGTAAATTACCCACGTGTTCCTCACCCGTTTGCCACTATCCCCCTCCGAAGAAAGAGATCGTTCGACTTGCATGCCTAATCCACGCCGCCAGCGTTCGTTCTGAGCCAGGATCAAACTCTCCAGTTTGATTCTTTATTTTATTCCTGTATGCTTTTGGCTATTCGATTTCAAAGAACAGTGCAAAGAAAAAAGCACCATCAAACCGCATGATGCTTTCCTCGAAATATACATCAAAGATATATGCCGGTTACCGCATATATCCCGACTTACCTGCAAGTATTAAGTATACCCGCGTCTATAAGTAAAGTCAAATGAACCGCTCTATTTCAAAGATTTCGCCCGTAGGCTAGATGACATTCTACATGAATACATAATAATGTCAAGCGTTTTTAATTCTTTTTTTTTACCCCTTGAGAACCTTGCCGAACTTACGTTTTCCCACCTTTATCACCTTAGCTTCAGAACCCAGTACCACATCCTCTTTAATATCGTAAACCCTTTCCCCGTCTACAGATACGGCACCCTGAGTTACCAGGCGCCTTGCTTCGCTGGTCGAAGATGCAAACCCCGTATCCAATATGACCTTCACTATGTTGACGCTATCCTCCGCAAAAATAAATTCCTGCATATCCTCCGGGTTTTCTTTATTAGCAAATACCGTCTCAAAATGAGCCTTGGCTCTCTTCGCCGCTTTATCTCCGTGATACTCTAAAACGATACTCTCTCCCAGAGAAGCTTTTACCTCCTTGGGGTGAGCTCTTCCTTCTTCTACGTCCTTTTTCAACTCAGCATAATCAACGTCTGTAAGCAGTTCGTAATACCTCCACATTAGATCGTCCGAAATGGACATAAGCTTGCCGAACATTTCTTCCGGAGCCTCGTCTATGCCTACATAATTGTTGAGAGATTTTGACATCTTGTCGACACCATCAAGACCCTCCAGAATAGGCATTGTTATGATGACCTGCGGATCAAATTTTATATTCTTACCGCCGCCGGTTCTCGCATTTTCTTTCCGGAACGTTTTCACACTCTTATCAAGGTATTCCGGCACTAGGACGTCCGTACCATAATTCTTCTGAAGCCCCCGTCCTACCAGCAGATTGAACTTCTGGTCCGTCCCGCCAAGCTCCACATCAGCTTCCATGACTACGGAATCGTACCCCTGAAGAAGCGGGTATAAAAACTCAAGTATGCTTATTGGCTGGTTATTGCTGTACCTGTTGGAAAAATCATCCCTCTCAAGCATACGCGCTACCGTATATCTGGAAGAAAGATCGAAAAGCCCCTCTTCTCCCAGCTTTGCGCACCACTTGCTGTTGAACACGATCTTTGTTTTTTCCTTATCCAGTATCTTGTATATCTGTTTTTTGTAGCTTTTGGCATTCTCCGTTACTTCCTCAGCTGAAAGCTGTTTACGCACTTTAGACTTCCCGGAAGGATCTCCGATACGTCCCGTAAAATCGCCTATGAGGAAATGTATATCATGTCCCAGCTGCTGGAAATGTTTCATTTTGCGCAAGAGAACCGTATGTCCTATATGGATGTCGGGCGCGGAAGGGTCGAATCCGGCTTTGATTACAAGAGGCCGCCCGGAAGCAAGCTTTTCCATAAGCTCAGGAAGGCTTATTATCTCCTCCGTGCCTCTTTGTATTATTTCGATCTGTTCATTTATCGGCTTCATGGTTGGTCATTCTAGCATACGTAACCAGTGCATGTCAACGCTTAGCGGGAACACCTTTTGGGCGGCGGATAACACACGGGCGTTCCTGGCGTGTATTAAAAATTATCTTAAATTTGACTGTTATTTTCATACATGGCATACTTACTGGTGATGAACAATGCTCCCACATATGCCACCAACGATAAAAAGAACTACCTTATAGCATATGCGGTCATCTCTATCATAGTTTTTACCGAACTGTATTTTCTCCCTTCCCTCATTACACCCTACAGTTATGCCAACAAGGTCCACCGTTTTATCGGCAGTTTTGAGAGCGTTATGACAGCTTTTACACTTTTCTTCCTGATCTCGGGGATCTTGATCCTCCGTGACAAAAGGACTGTTGCCCGGGACAATCTCGCCTGGCGCTATTCTCAGGAAGGCAAGGACCTTGATTCCGCGACAGAATATGCAAAGAGAGCGAACACTCTGGTTCCGGGAAACCCTCTTTTCCTGGACACTCTCGCTGAAGTTCAATTGAAAGCAGGCGATACCAATGCTGCCAGAAAAACACTGCAGGAAGCCATTTCTTTTGAAAAAGACACTGAGAGAGCGAAAAAAATGAAAGAGAAACTTAACAATATCCAGGGGAATTAAAATGACCAGAAAATACAACAGCATTAAAGGTTCAGCGCTTAAGGACGTGGCGGAGTTCATGTGCATCTCCGCTCGCACCGCTCCTAAAGCCAAGGGCCAGGATAACCTCGTTATTATCACATTGGACAAAAAAGATACTCCGAAGATCATCTCCCGCATGGAAAAAATAGGAAAAAAAGAGGGTCGCCCAGGCTGTATCCGGGATGCCAAAAATATAAAAAACGCGGATGAGATTATAGTTATAGGCACAAAAAAGGCTACCCTTGGACTCAACTGCGGTTTCTGCGGTTACCCCACATGTAACGCGCTTACAAAAACTAACGGTATATGCTCATACAACGCGCTTGACCTGGGAATAGCTCTGGGATCAGCCGCTTCAGTAGCTACAAACTTCCACGCGGATAACCGGCTTATGTACTCGATAGGTAAAGCGGCCATAGAGGAAGGTATGCTGGGCAAATGCGTTATGGCTATCGGCATCCCCCTCTCGGCTTCGGGAAAGAACCCGTTTTTCGATCGGACTTAGAAATAGTATTCAGTATTTAGTATTCAGTATATAGATAAAAAAAGACCGAACATTGTTCGGTCTTTTTTTATCTATATCAGCTGCGTTCTTTATTCTTTCGTATCTTCTTCAGCTTTTGTCTCTTCCTCGGCAGGCGCAGTCTCCTCTTTCTGATCACTGGTGACTGATGACTGATCACTGCTTTCCGTCTCTTCCGCAGCTTCCTCCGCGGGTGCTTCCACCGGAGCTTCCTCCGCCTTCGTCTCTTCCTCGGCAGGCGCAGTCTCCTCTTTCTGATCACTGGTGACTGATGCCTGATCACTGCTTTCCGTCTCTTCCGCGGCTTCCTCTGCGGGTGCTTCAGCATCAACTTCTTCGGCTGACGCTTCGGCTACAACCTCTTCCTTCTGGTCACTGGTCACTGATCCCTGATCACTGCCTTCCGTCGCGGCTTCCGTCTTTGGTCTCGGCGGCGACTCGTAGCCCTTATTGCTGAGTGCGATCTTTTTCTGAACCCCGTCTATATGGATGATCTTCACCTTTATCCTGTCGCCCACCTGATAAAGGTCTTCCATCCTCTGAGAGGGCTCAAGCTGTATTTCGGAAACATGCAGAAGTCCCTCGAGATCTTTCTCGAGCTCCACGAATATACCAAAGTTGGTGATATTGGTTACCACTCCTTCACATTCCGTATCCGGCTCGTATTTCTGGCTGATCTCATCCCACGGATCCTGCGAGAGCTGTTTCACTCCCAGAGCTATACGTCTGTTCTGCTCATCCACGTTCAGTATCATTGCCTCTATTTCCTCGCCCTTTTTAAGAAGTTCTTTCGGGTGGGTGATCCTCTTTGTCCAGGAAAGATCCGAAACGTGTACCAGGCCTTCGATCCCTGTCTCCAGTTCAACAAAAGCTCCGTAATCCGTGACAGCATTGATCTTACCTTTGATCTGGTCACCTACCGAGTACTGCTGCTCAACTCCTTCCCAGGGATCCTTTTCCAACTGTTTTATCCCCAGGGAGAGTTTCTGATTGTCCTTGTCCGTCTTAAGAACAACAGCTTCGACTCCATCCCCGACCTGGAATCTTTCACTGGGATGACTGTATTTTTTAGCCCAGGAAAACTCCGATATGTGGATAAGTCCTTCTATTCCTTTTTCTATCTCTACGAACACACCATAAGGCATTATGTTTACCACTTTGCCCTTAACTACCGATGTTTCAGGATACTTTTCTTCTATATCTTCCCAAGGGTTAGGTGTCTTCTGCTTAAGGCCAAGAGACACCCTGACGCTTGCCTTATCAAAATCCAGCACTTTTACTTCCACTTCATCTCCCACTTTTACGACCTCCGTAGGATGATTCACGCGCCCCCAGCTTATGTCCGTAATATGCAGAAGCCCCGTGATGCCTCCCCCGATATCCACGAACGCACCGAAATCAGTTATGTTCCGTACAACTCCCTTAACGGTATCCCCCTTAGAGAGTTCTCCGAGGATGGCCTGTTTCTCTTCCTTACGCCTCTCCTCAACAAGCTCTTTTCTAGAAAGGACTATGTTCTTTCTCGGTATATTTATTTTAACGATCTTGAATTCCAGTTTCTCGCCCAGAATGTTATCCCCTCCGCCGAAATCCTGCATCATAGACAGGCTGGCAGGCAGAAAAGCTTCCATTCCTATATCGACCATAAAACCGCCTCTGACCTTCCTGAACACCTTACCGGTTATAAGGTCGCCTTCTTTGTGGTTGTCGATGATATTCTGCCACCCTTTGTGCCTCTTCGCCTTCTCGTGCGAAAGGACGACCATACCCATATCGTTCTCTTTTGACTCCAGCATGACATCGATCTCATCCCCGACTTTCAGATCATCCGGATCTATTATCTCCGACTTCATCACGATACCTTCTGATTTATAGCCGATATCTACCAGGATGTCCTTCTCTCCGACCTGAACGATCGTTCCCTTGAGAAGCTGCCCCTCCTTCATGTCGCATATGCTGTCCTCATAAAGTTGCGCCAGCTCATCTTTGAGTTTCTTGTTTTCCATTTCCTTTTCCATTACCCGATCAACTCCTTATTCCCCACACCTTTGATTTTGTATCACTCCGAACGCACAAGGGTGATACAAGATGTGGGATTTTCGAAAGGATATTGTACCCTTTTTCACACAAACATGCAATAATTTTTGTATGTCTTTGTTTTGAAGAGCTTTAGAGCGAAAAAAAACAGGGGGATCCTACATTTTCTCCGATTTTTCTTTCAGGGAGGATATGTGTTCCATGATAAGAGTACTTATGGCTTCATACTTTTCTTTTCCTTTTCCCGGTATCGCGTCAAATTTTTCAGGGTATATCGGGTCTCCGACAATACCTCCCACCCTGGTCCCGACCTTCACTCCCCCTCCTTTAGGGAAGGCACGGGATGTGCCGTAGGCGTAGAAAGGGACTACCGGAACTTTGGCTTTAGCTATAAGGAACCCCGTCCCCACTTTGGCTTCCTGAAGACTGCCATCTACGGAACGGGTACCCTCAGGGAAAATACCTACTACATGGCCTTTTTTAAGTCTTGAGATCGCTTCCCTCAGACCCTTTATGCTGTTCTCTCCACGCCTTACAGGTATACACCTTACACGTTTTGTCCACTCTCCGATAACAGGACCGTCAACTAGTTCCTGTTTTACGATAAAATCTACCGGAATGGGCTTACAGGCTACGCCGACCAGCGGCGGATCGACTAGACTGGTATGATTGGAAGCAATAATGAACGGCGGAGTGGGGAGTTTCTCTTTCCCGATAATGCGCATTTTAAACAATATTCTTATCGCTATTTCAAAAGCTGACCTGGATATAACGTATAATATGCTCATAGTTAGAAACTTATCAGGTTATCCGGTGATAGGGCTATCAGGTGATCAGGCGACCCGATATCCTGGTCCCCGATATCCTGATACCCAAATTCTTGTTACTTATTATGCTCTTCCACGTGACTCACTATTCTTTCCACAACCTGATCTATGGAAAGGTCCGTAGTATCCACAAAAATGGCGTCATCAGCTTTCTTGAGAGGTCCTACTTTTCGGGTCTTGTCGGCATGGTCTCTTTGCTTCAGATCATCAGCCACTTCTTCCTGTGTAGCAGGCTGCCCATTCACTCTTAGCTCGGCCAGCCGGCGACGGACCCTTTCGTCAAAAGACGCGTCAACGTAAAACTTGCATCTCGCCCGGGGCAGAACCACAGTGCCGATATCCCGCCCTTCCATAACAGCTCCGCTCATGTCTTCCACCATTTGTCTCTGTAGATTTACCAGGTTTTTCCTGACAGCGGGGATCTTCGCTATATACTTCACATTGCCGGTCACTTCCATCTTCCTTATCTGCTCGCTCACGTCCTCTCCGTCGAGGATCACACGAATCGTACTCATTTTACCATCAGAAGGCAATAGCTTGAGATCCATGTCACCCGAAAGCTGCACGATCCCTTCCTCATCTTCAAGTGACACATTCTTCCGCATGACCTTAAGGGTAAGCGCCCTGTACATCGCACCTGTATCTACATATACATACCCCAGGCTATCCGCCACGAGCCTGCTGACCGTGCTTTTCCCGCTTCCGGCGGGTCCGTCTATCGCGACGGTATCTGACCCCCTAAACAACTTCATCTCTCACCTTCTTGCACCTTTTGAGTATCTCTTCGAGATCTTCTTCCTTATTGTTCCTCAGGTTCTTTTCTATTTCCGAAAGGAGTTCCCGAAAAGAAGCTACCGAGCTAAGAACATTATCCCTGTTGCTGAGAAAAATATCTTTCCACAGCCGGGGATCCGAAGCTGCTATCCGGGTGGTATCCTTAAACCCCGTGGCCATATATTTGAAATACTCCTTTTTCTGAACACCGGACAGCGCGTACGCCACAACATGCGGAAGGTGGCTTGTAAAAGACAGGATCTCATCATGTTTTTCCGGGGTAGTCACGTCAACATCCGCTCCAAGAGCCTCCCATAGATCTTTTACGATAGAGATATCATTTTCAACGGTAGACGATCCTTTGGTCAATATGCATAACGACCCCTGGAAAAGACAGGGATCGGAATACTCCACACCGGCCTTCTCTGATCCCGCGAGGGGATGTCCTCCCACAAAGGAGAACTTGTCGGAAAATGCCGCGGCATTATCTACTATAACTTTTTTGGTGCTACCAGCGTCCGTTACTATAGTCGCCGGGTCCTTTATCGCGGACGCCAGGCCTTCCAACACCTCATCCTCTGTATGAATGGGAGTAGCTATAACTATTATCTCAGCACCGGCAATCGCTTCTTCGTAATTATTTACGTATCCTTTAGTGAGAGATCTTTCTTTAATTGCCCGGTCAAGTGAAGACTGTCTTCGGCAAACCCCTATGACCTCTTCCGCCAGATCTTTCTCCAGCAAAGCCTTGCCGATAGATCCGCCTATAAGTCCCATGCCAATAATCGTAATTCTCTTGTATTTCATCTTCTTCTCCATTAACTAACGACTAGCGACTAACGACTAGCGACTAACTAAAGCGTCCGCCCCACCGCGTGCGCTACCTTCGTCGCTTCCGTCATCAGCTGCTCGAACTTCTCCGGCAAGAGCGACTGATCCCCGTCGGAAAGCGCGTCTTCCGGCGACGGGTGTACTTCCACCATAAGACCGTCAGCTCCGGCTGCTATAGCGGCTTTCGAGACGGAGCTTACCATGCCCCACCTTCCGGTGCCATGCGAAGGGTCGACCACTACAGGAAGATGACTTAATCCCTTAAGCGCCGATATAGCGTTTATGTCCAGTGTAAACCGGGTATAATCCTCGAACGTCCGTATACCTCTTTCGCAAAGTATGACATTGGAATTTCCACCCGCAAGAATATACTCCGCGCTCATGAGAAATTCTTTTATCGTGTTGGCTATGCCCCTCTTTAAAAGTACCGGCTTATCTGTTTTCCCCACTTCTTTTAAAAGATCGAAGTTCTGCATATTTCTGGCGCCTATCTGGATAATATCGACCTTCTCCACAAACATCTCAAGATTCCTGATATCCATAAGTTCCGTGACAACCAAAAGGCCTGTTCTCTCCCTTGCTTCCGCCAGGTAATCCAGTCCCTCTTCGCCTAGCCCCTGAAAACTATAGGGAGATGTCCTGGGTTTGAACGCTCCGCCCCGGAGCACTGAAGCACCGGCCTTTTTTACCGAGTCTGCCACGTCCAGGATCATTTCTCTGCTCTCGACAGAACACGGCCCCGCCATCATTATAATTTTTTTGCCGCCTATGGTCACTCCCTCACCGAGATGGATCTTGCTTGGGGTAGGCTTGTAATCAAGAGAGGCCAGTTTGTACGGTTTTAATATTGGAAGGACCTTCTCCACTCCGGGAATACCCTCGAGGGGCATCACGCGGATCACATCCTCCTCTCCGATAACACCGATAATGGACCTTTCCACACCTTCGGAAAGCCAGGGTTTAAGTCCCAGCTTCTCTATCTTGTCCATTATGTGCTCGACCTCTTTCTGCGTAGCATTAGGCTTGAGTACGAGTATCATATTTGTCTCCTTATTATTTCAGGTCTAGGTCAAGATCTAGGTCAAGAGATACAGTTAACTAGACCTCGACCTGGACCTAGACCTTTATTTCTTCATTTCCGGTATTGTCTTTATCGCTTCTTCAAAGACCTCAACAAACCTGTCATTTTCCTCGGGGGTACCGACATTGACCCTTACGAATCCGGAAAGGCCCCATACTGACATTTCTCTTATTATCACTCCTGCTCGCAGCATGTGTTCAAATACCGCCTTGGAATCCCGTTTTACATTTATAAGGATAAAGTTGGTACGGCTATGCACGTAGTCCAGTCCCAGTTTTTCGAATACCTCGTAAAATTGCTCTTTTCCCTCATTTACAAGCTTGATCGAAAGATTCAGGCTTTCAGTATCTGCCAATGCGGCGATCGCCGCAACCTGAGCAAGAGAGTTAATATTGAACGGCTCCCTTACTTTATTCAAAATTACCGCAAGATCTCTACGGGCAATAGCATACCCTACTCTGAGGCCGGCAAGGGCATACGCCTTAGAGAACGTTCTGGAAACTATTACGTTCTTATCTTTTCTCTCTGTAAGAGGGATGTTTTCCGGATAATCCCCTACAGCGGCAAACTCGTAATAGGCTTCATCTACGAATACGACCACATCTTCCGGTACCTGTTCGATGAACTCATTGAATTCTTTTTTTGGTATATATGTGCCTGTCGGATTCTCCGGGTTCGCGATGAATATCATTTTCGTCTTCGGAGTTATGCTTTTCAACATACCGTCCAGGTCATATTTAAAATCCACCGCAGGCACAGTGACGATCTCGGCCCCAACCACCTTTGAGGCGATCTTGTAAACCATGAATGTTGGATCTGATACTATAACCTCCTCACCCGGATGCACAAAAGCCCTCAGTGCCAGGATGATCAGCTCATCTGACCCGTTACCGAAAACTATTTTTTCCCCCGGGACGGACAGGTTCTCACTTAACGCCTTCCTTAAGTAGAAACATCCTCCATCAGGATACCTGTTCGCGTCCTTCGCTGCTTCCATAATGGCATCCAGGACCTTCTGAGACGGCCCCATGGGATTTTCATTGGAAGCCAGCTTTATTACCTTATCAAGACCCAGTTCCCTTTTAACTTCATCTATAGGACGACCCGGTTCATACGGCGTTATCTGGTCCAGTATCTCTTTCCACAGTTTCTTCATAATTCTACTCTTATTTGTTTTTCACCGTCATCCCCGCGGAAGCGGGGATCACATAAAAATCATAATGTCCCCAGATCCCGCATCTCCCCCACATCTTATCCGGGGTCGTGCCGGATGACATTCGCACCTATCACTTAACTTCTCTTCGCTCGTTAAGTGATGTGCTCATGTCACTTCCCGCTGGGGTATGATCCCAGATTCTTCACAAAATAACACTTGCCCTCAAGAGACTTAAGCGCTTTTTTTACCTTAGGTGTTTCGCAATGCCCGTCCATATCTATGAAAAAGTAATATTTCCAAAGTTTCTTTTTTGACGGCCTTGACTCTATTTTACTAAGGTTTATCCCGCTCTTTTTGAACGCGTTAAGCATATCATGCAGAACGCCCGGCCTGTCCTTCACAGAAAACACGATGGACGTTTTATCCTTACCTGAAGCACCACTCTTTTCTTTTCCTATTACAAGAAATCTCGTAACATTAGTGGCCGCGTCTTCTATGGACCTGGCAAGTACCTTGAGACCATACCTTCTGGCCGCCAGTTCACTGGCTATACATGCTGAATCCCCGCGTTTTGCCGCCATTTCGGCCGCTTTTATCGTCGAAGCCGTGTCATTCAGTTTGGCCGAAGGCAGATTTTTTTCTATCCAGCCCCGGCATTGTCCGAAAACATTCGGGTGAGAATATATCTTTTTTATTTTCCCCATATCCGCGTGTTTGCAGAGAAGGTTCTCTTTAACAGGCAGGTACACTTCGGAACATATAAAAAGCGGCGAATCAACGAACTTATCAAGAGTATGGTTAACCGCGCCCTCCGTGGAATTCTCTATAGGCACCACGCCATAATCCGCGTTCCCTCTTTCGACTTCCCTGAATACGTCCGCTATACCATCGCATGAAAGATAGTTCACACTGGAACCGAATTTTCTCAGAGATGCCTGGTGCGTGAATGTAAGCTCCGGGCCCAGGTACGCCACGGTTACCGGTTTTTCCAGTGACAGGCATGCCGACATTATCTCACTGTACACGGCTTTTACCGAATTATCCGCGAGCGGACCTTTATTCTTTTTAGTTATCCTCTCATATACCTGGCTTTCCCTGTCCGGACTGTAAACAGGCTGATTTTTGCTCTTTTTTATATCGCCTATTTTACTGCTCAGGTCGCCTCGTTTGTTCATGAGGTCTATGATACTGGTATCGATCTTATCAATATCTTTTCTCAGATCACTAAGCTTTTTCGGCTTCATCGTCGGTCTCCTTATCTGTATCGTCGGTATCGGGTATCGGGTACCGGGTATCGGGTTCTTCTGTCACCTGTGAGCCGTCAGCTGTGAGCTCATCCTCGCCTTCCTCTCTCTCTTCTTCTGCGATCTCTGTTTCCTGGTTCGCTTCTGTTATCGTTTCTTCCTCATGCGCGGATGTCTCTATGCGTTCCGCTTCCGGAAGTTCTTCATCTGTGTCTTCGATGTCTTCCCGGGATCCTTCCGCCTGCTCCGCGGCATCTTCAGATCCGGTATTGGGTATTGAGTATTGAGTATTGCGTTCTTCTTCGCTATTGGTATCTTGTATCTCGTCGCTCGTATTTCGTTCTTCTTCCTGATCACTGGTGACTGATGACTGATCACTGGTGACTGATGACTCCTCTGCACCTACTTCCACTACCTCCTGCGGTTTCCCGTATTCCAGGTCTTCCTCCGTAAAATCCCTCAATATAGGAAGATCTTCGAGAGAATTCAACCCGAATATCTCAAGAAACTTTCCTGTAGTAGCATAAAGAAGAGGCCTGCCAATGACTTCCTTCCTCCCCTTGACCTGTATAAGATCTTTTTCAAGTAGGGCCTTAAGGACTCCCCCCACATTAACACCTCTTACACTTTCTATTTCGGCACGGGTAGCCGGTTGTTTATACGCAAGTATCGCAAGCGTTTCCAGGGAAGGCCCCGTCAACCTGTCCACTTCCTTTTTGTACAGGTTCCCTATCCACGGCATGTATTCCGGTTTTGTGACTATCCTGTACCTGCCGGCTATCTCAGCTATGTTAAAAGCTCTCTTGGGGCTATCATACTCCTCTTTCAGAAGTTTGATCCCTTCATTGATATCCTTCACATCAGCATCATTTATGGCGTTTTTCAGGTCTTCCGCGCTCAATCCTCCTTCAGAAACTATCAAAAGCGCCTCTATTATGCTTCTTATCCTGTCAATGTTCTCCATGTCATCCTCTATTTTAGTTCGTTGTTCATTGTTCATCATTCGTTGTAAGCGCTCCTGATATCTATGAACTACCAACTATCAACTATGAACTCTTTTCCAGCTCCGGGTTCCGTAGGATCTCTATCTCTCCAAAAAACTCCCCCTGCGCCACAAGTATCTCTCTCATCTTCATGAGCTCAAGTATCGCCAGAAAAATAGCTATGACCTCATCCTTAGAGCTTACTTTCTCGAAAAGCGTGGAAAAATATACCTTGGGATTCTCGGCTAATACGTGATATATGTAATGCATCTTGTCACTTACACTGAATTCGTCTTTAACGACCTTGTGAAACACTTCTTTAGGGACTTCCTTCAGGATCTTCCTGAACGCGGTTATAAGATCGAACAGACTGGCTTCGAAATATTCCCCACCGTCATTGGAAACTATTTTTTCCTTTTCACCGGCGCCCCTCCTCAGGAACGTAAGTTTGTGGTCCTCGTGCATTTCTTTCAGGCGATCCGCCGCTTCCTTGTATTTCTTATACTCAAGCAGCCGCCTTACAAGCTCTTCCCTCGGATCCTCCTGTTCCTCTTCCTCTTCCTCGGTCTCCTCGGGAGGAAGCAGTAACTTGCTCTTAATGTGGATAAGAGTAGCCGCCATCACAAGAAATTCACCGGCTATCTCCAGATCAAGCATCTTCATAAGCTCGAGATACTCCAGGTACTGGCCGGTTATCCTGGTAATAGGAATATCATAGATATCTATCTTGTCCCTTTTAATAAGGAACAATAAAAGATCCAGAGGGCCTTCAAAAATATTAAGTTTGACTTTGTACGACATGGTCTTCCAGTGATCAGTGACCAGTGATCAGTGACCAGCTGCTGATGTCTGATGACTGATGAC
>CAZUYM010000028.1:0-12986 GCA_964624805.1 uncultured Planctomycetia bacterium | reverse complement strand
CTGGCAGCTTTATCCGTAAAAGCCCCTATTGTCCTTTTGGGACCCTTACGTGTACGTGAGTTCGTCTTAGTCCTCTGTCCCCTTACCGGCAAATTCCTCTTATGACGCAGGCCTCTGTAAGTGCCTATAGACATAAGGCGCTTTATATTCCCGGTGTGGAGCCTCCTCAGATCACCTTCCACCTGATACGAGTTCTGAAGGATCTTAGTTATAGTATTAACTTCCTGGTCATCAAGGTCTTTAGCCCTTTTTCCGATCTCGACCCCAGCCTCTCGCAGTATCACTTTAGCGCTGGTCCTGCCCACACCATAGATATATGTAAGCGCTATTTCTATCTTTTTTTCCTTAGGTATGTCGATTCCTACAATCCTCGGCATTGCTTCTCCTTTATTATGCGTTCATTGCTCATAGTTCTTTGTTCACAGTTCGATGAACTATGAACAAAGAACTATGAACTCATTTATCCCTGTCTCTGTTTGTGCTTCGGGTCTGGACAGATGACCCTGACCACGCCTTTTCTGCGCACGATCTTGCATTTTAAACACATTTTTCTAACACTCGGTCTTACTTTCATTCTATTTCTCTCTCTTTATTATGCGCCCGCGCGTCAGGTCATACGGGGACAACTCCACCGTTACCTTATCGCCCGGAACTATCCTTATGAAATACATCCTCATTTTACCGGAAACGTGCGCAAGGACAATGTGACCATTCTCCAATTTCACCCTGAACATCGCGTTAGGCAACGTTTCTACTATTTCACCTTCCGCTACGATCGCTTCTTCTTTTGGACTCACGTTATTATCTCCGCTTCTTTTAGTCCCACAATTATAGTATTCTCAAAATGGGCTGACATCTTTCCGTCTCTGGTTACAGCGGTCCAGCCATCCTCAAGCACTCTTATATCCCTCGTCCCGGCGTTTATCATCGGTTCTATCGCCAACACCAGACCTTCTTTAAGAACCGGCCCCTTACCTTTTTCTCCCCAGTTGGGTACTTCCGGTGCCTCATGCAGGTTTTCCCCCACCCCGTGTCCCACGAACGCCCTTACCTCCTGAAACCCTTCACTCTTAGCGACATTCTGTACGGCGTTCGAAATATCTGAGATCCTGTTTCCCGCAACGGCCTGCATTATCCCCGCCTCAAGACTCCTGCGAGTAACTTCGACCAATCGTACCGTTTCTTCGTCCGCCTTGCCCACGATAAACGTCCTGGCAGCATCGGCAAAATATCCGTTCTTTTTAACCCCAACATCTATGCCTATTATGTCGCCGTCAGCAAGCACCTTTCGGTCCGAAGGTATACCGTGAACAACCACCTCGTTTACCGAAGCGCATATTGTCGCGGGATATCCCCTATATCCCTTAAATGCGGGCTCTGCTCCTCTGTCTACGATCAGGCCCTCGATTTCGGCGTCCAACTGGGCCGTTGATATACCCGCCTTCACGCTTCCCTCGAGTCGCAGAAATATATCTTTTATGATACGGCCCGCGTCACGAAGCTTGGACTTTTCCGCCTCGTTAGTCAGAATCGTCATAGATAAGACCTTCTCTGCGAAAAAGAGCGTCAACATCTTCAAAGAGCTTGTCAGCCGATATATCCCCGTCCACTTCGCGCAGGAGACCCTTATTCTGATAATACTCGATAAGGTCTTTGGTCCTCTCCCCGTAAACGGATAAACGGTTCTTTACCGTATCCGGCTTGTCGTCGTCGCGCTGTATGAGTTCGACGTCGCATTTATCACATATACCTTCCTTTACGGGAGGCATGTTTGGTACATGGTAATTCTTTCCGCATTCGGGACATACTCTCCTGCCAGACAATCTCTGCACGGCTACATCTTCTGACGTCCTGAAATACAGGACCATATCGAGATCCCTGTTCTCCCCTGCGAGAGCTCCATCCAGAGATTCAGCCTGGACCCTGGTCCTGGGGTATCCGTCCAGTATCACTCCACCGGTAGCATCCGGTTTCCCTATACGATCTATAACCGTCCTGGTTACTATCTCATCGGGGACGAGTTCCCCTTTGTTCATATAACTTTCCAGCTCTTTTCCCAGGTCTCCGCCTTCTTTGATAGTTTCACGGAGCATATCACCTGTGGAAATATGAAGTAAGCTGTAAGCCTTGGTCAAAAGAGCAGCCTGAGTACCTTTCCCGGCTCCCGGGGGTCCCAATAGTACCAGACTTATCGGATGTTTTCCCGTCATCCTAATCTCCCTTTTACTCGTCCTTTTTTCATAAATCCCTCATAATGGCGCATAAGCATGTGCGATTCTATCTGCCTCATTGTATCAAGCATAACACCTACCGTGATAAGAAGACCCGTACCTCCAAAGAAGCTGGCTACCAGGAACGGTATTCCTAACTGGCTGTTTATAACACTCGGCATAACCGCAATAACTGTAAGGAATGCCGCACCCGGAAGAGTTATCCTCGTCATAACAAAATCCAAATATTCAGCTGTCGGTTTTCCAGGTCGTATCCCGGGAACAAAACCGCCGAATCTTTTCATATTGTTGGCCATATCGACAGGATTAAAGGTTATCGCCGCGTAAAAATAACAGAAGAAAAGTATAAGCAGCGAATAAACCACATAATACAGCGGCCGCCCCATCATAAGCGCGCTCGCAAGCCCCTGAAGAGCTCTGTGCGGCATGAAACCCGCGATCGTCGCCGGGAACAGAATAATAGATTGCGCGAATATAATGGGAATAACACCGCTCTGGTTGACCCTGAGGGGTATATAAGTGCTCTGTCCACCGTATATCCTTCTGCCTACTACCCTTTTCGCGTATTGTATGGGTATTTTCCTCTGCCCCTGTGTTATGAGCACAACGGCAAAGATAACCGCAACGAACATAAAAACAAGAAAGACTGCTTTAAACGGATCTATCTGAGATTCGCCCTGCGCGCCGGGGGTCATCAGTGATACAAGCTGAAAAACAGCAGAAGGAAGTCTCGAAATAATACCTGCTGTGATTATCAAAGAAATACCGTTACCTATACCCTTTTCCTGTATCTGCTCACCCAACCACATGATAAAAGCGGTTCCCGTAGTAAGCGTGATCACCGTAAGCAGGCGGAACCACAAGCCGGGATGCTGTACGATCTGCAGACCCTGGAACCGGTCCGGGTTTTCAAGCCAGAGTGCAATGAAAAATGACTGCACTATAGCAAGCACTATAGTGGCATATCTCGTATACTGTGTTATCTTTTTGCGCCCTTCGTCCCCCTGCCTTGCCAGTCTCTCAAGCGGCGGCAAAACAGTAGTCAAAAGCTGAAGGATAATAGATGCCGATATGTACGGCATGATCCCCAGTGCGAATATCGTCAACCTCTGCATAGCACCGCCGGAAAACATGTTCATTATCCCAAAGAGTGTCCCACCCTGACTCTTTGCAATATTATCAAAGAACTGCGCCAGCTTAGCCCCGTCAATCCCCGGTGTAGGGATGAAAGCTCCTATCCTGTAGACGGCTATAAGACCCAGCGTGAAAAGTATCTTTTTCTTGAGGTCCGGGATCTTTACTATGTTAGATATAGCTTCAAACACCTGCGTCTCCTTTTAATCCTTTTTCACTGTCTCTTGGGCTACCGGGAGTTTAAACGCTACTATTTCAGTTTTTCCGCCGGCTTCCGCTATCGCCTTTACGGCGCTTTCCGAGAACGCGTTAGCTTTGACAGTTATCGCCTTGGATAAAGTCCCTTTTCCAAGGATCTTAAAAGGCAGTCTTTTCTTTTTTATCACTTTAGTAGACACCAGAAGATCCAGGTCCACTACGCCTCCGTCCTTTATAGCATCTGTTTTCTGGAGAGTGCCTATGTTAACGACGTTCCATTCCCTTCTCCACTTGTTGGTAAACCCTCTCTTGGGTATACGCCTGATAAGGGGCATCTGTCCGCCTTCGAATCCGGGGTTATACGTACCCGCACCGGATCTTTGACCGGCACCTTTATGTCCACGACCCGATGTTTTTCCGCGCCCTGAACCAATACCGCGCCCTTTACGCTTCGAGTTGCCCTTCAATCCTTTGGGCTTCCTTATATGTTCTATTTTCAATCCCATTTTATTCCTTCTCTCTTCTTTCTATTCGTATTATCCGCGCCTTTTTAAGCGAAGGCGTTCAAATCCGTCTATGGTAGCCTTTACCACGTTGATAGCATTCCTCGATCCCAGACTTTTTGTAAGGATGTTCTTTATACCCGCGGCGTCACATAGCGCCCTTACGGGGCTTCCGGCTATGACACCAGTACCGGGTCCGGCAGGCTTCAACATGACTCTCGAGGCCTTGAACCTTCCGATGACCTCATGAGGTATGGTATCCCCCGCAAGGTTGACCTTCTGGAAGCTCCTTTTAGCCTCCGTAGCGCCTTTTTTGATGGCTTCTACAACCTCATTCGACTTCCCGAAACCCACACCCACGCTTCCATTCCCGTCGCCGGTAACAACAAGCGCGTTGAAAGAAAAGTTCTTACCGCCTTTAACAACCTTAGATACCCTGCTTATCTTAACGACCCGTTCGATCATCTCTGTTTCGACCTTTTCTGCGGGTCTCTGATTAAAAGACGAGGCTGACCCCTCTTTCTTGACGGCTTCTTCCTTCTTTTCTGTGCCCGCGGCAGCTTCCTTTTTTTCTTCCGCCGCTTTTATATCTTTTCTTTCTTCAGACATTTATCCTCCCGTTAAAATTCCAAACCATTCTTTCTTGCCGCATCCGCCAGAGCTTTTATCACGCCATGATACTTGTATCCGGATCTGTCGAACACTACTTTCTTTATGCCTTTTTCCGTGGCGGTTTTCGCGATCTTCTCTCCCAGGGTAGAGGCAAAATTGGTGTTCTTTCTTGTCGCTTCCCCTTTTTCGATACTCGAGATCCCGCACAGAGTCTTACCTTCTATGTCATCGACGATCTGCACGTATATGCTCCTGTTGCTCTTATGCACACACATTCTGGGGCGTTCTGAACTGCCCGAGACCTTTTTTCTGATCGCTTTTTTTCTCCTAGCCCTTCTGTGTCCCTTATCCATTCTATTTTTCCTTTTTCCTTTTTCCTTTTTACTTACCTACGCAATACTCTTACCCTGCTTCTGCCGTACGTACTCGCCCTCATACCTTATGCCTTTTCCCTTATACGGCTCAGGCGGATAAAACCCTCTTATCTCCGCGGCGGTCTCCCCTACTTCCTGCTTATTTATACCTTTAACTACTATACCCGTAGGACTGGGTGTCTCCAGAGTCACACTCTCCATCGGAGTGTAGTTAACGCTGTGAGAAAACCCTATATCCAGCACGAGGTTCTTACCTTTCATCTGGGCCTTATAACCTACCCCCTGGATCTGAAGTTTCTTTTCAAACCCGTCTTTGAGACCGATCACCATGTTCTGCACAAGACTCCTTGTGGTGCCGTGCAACGCCCTGTGTTCGCGGGAATCTGAAGGCCTTATTATGGTAAGCTTCTTGTCTTCCAGCTCCGCTTTGAAACCGTCAGGAATAACGTGCTCCAGGCTCTTTCCCTTGGCTTCTACTTTTATCGTATTCCCTTCTAGTGTTAACTTCACACTGTCCGGGATATCTATCGGTTTTCTTCCTACTCTTGACATTAATTACTCCTCTTCTATCTGCTTCTTACCATATCTGGCAAAGATGTTCGCCGCCTATACCTTCTTCTCTGAGCTTCGTATCAGTAAAAACCCCTTTACTGGTGGAATATATAGATATACCCACGCCACCCATAACCGGTTTAACATCACAGGAGGATACATAAACCCTTCTGCCCGGTTTAGATATTCTCTTCAAGCTCCCCATAACAGGTTTTCCGTCCTCAAGATATTTAAGATATATCTTGATCTTCCCCTGTTTATTGTCTTCCATTATCGCGTAATTCTCGATAAACCCTTCGTTCTTTATGATATCAACGATATCCTGCAAAATATTGGACCGCCTGATAATAACCGTTTTCTTCCCGGCCATTATGGCGTTCCTTATAACTGTCAGCTGATCCGCTATCAAATCCGAAACACTCATCAATTCTCTCCTTATATTACTCCAAACTACAAACTACAAACTACAAACTATAAACTACGAACTAAATTACCAGCTTGCTTTCCTTATGCCGGGTATATCCCCTCGTGAGGCAAGTTCCCGAAAACAGATCCGGCAAAGCTTGAATCTTTTCATGTAGCCTCTTTTTCTGCCGCATATCTGGCATCTGGTAATGACCCGAGTACTGAACTTCGGCTCTTTATTTGATTTTTCTATAAGTGCTTTTCTTGCCATAGTGATCCTTTTTTATTTCTTTACGAACGGCATACCAAAACCCTCAAGAAGGCCACGTGCCTCTTCCTTCGTTTTGGCTGTCGTAACAATACATATATCCATACCATGCGCCACTGGAAGCTTGTCCAGTTCGAGCTCCGGAAATATGACCTGCTCCTTAATTCCCAGAGTGTAATTACCGTTCTGATCGAACGCTGTCGCCGAAACGCCTCTAAAATCCCTGATCCTGGGTATAACAAAGTTTATAAGCCTGTCCAGGAATTCATACATCCTGACCCTGCGCAGCGTTACCTTGTATCCCACAGGAGCACCGTCCCTTATCTTAAAGTTAGATACGGATTTCTTCGCTTTGGCAAGCGCGGGTCTCTGTCCCGCGATAGTCGCCAGCTCTTCCCGTATTGGTTCAATAAGATCTTTCTGATGCGCCATCGCTCCCATGCCAACATTGATAACGATCTTATCCATGCGCGGCACCTGCATCCTGTTCTTATAACCGAACTTTTCCATCAGCTGCGGTACTATCTCTTTCTCGTATTGTTCCTTAATTCTTACCATCTTTCGTCTCTCTTCTTATTTTTTGCTTTATAAAGCTTCTTTGCATTTCCGGCAGTAACGTACTTTACTGCCGTCTTTCAGGACATCCTGCCCTACGCGGGTCGGACGGTTGCACCCTTTACATACCACTGCCAGGTTAGACATATCTATGGTCGTTTCCCTGTGTATAATGCCGCCCTGCTCATCCTGTTTGGTCTTTTTCGCGTGTTTTTTTACGAAATTGATCCCCTGGACGATCGCGCGGTTCCCTTCCGGAAAAACCCTGAGAACCTTACCTGTTTTGCCCTTATCCCTGCCTCCGAGCACTTTTACCATATCATTCTTCTTCACATGAAGCATTTCATTCCTCCTAAATGACCTCCGGCGCGAGCGACACGATCTTCATGAAATTCTTCCTGCGAAGTTCACGTGCCACCGGACCGAACACACGGGTACCGCGGGGGTTCCCGTCTTTGTCTATTATAACCAATGCGTTATTGTCGAATTTAAGAAGCGTCCCGTCTTTCCTGTGTATCGGGTAAGCGGTCCTTACTATGACTCCTTTTACGACCTCGCCTTTCTTCACTTCGGCAGTGGGCGTGGATTCTTTAATATTGCAGGTAATTATATCACCTATCTCGGCCGTTCTTCTGCCCGAGCGCCCTATAACGCCTATCATCGAAGCTTTTTTAGCCCCACTGTTATCCGCTACATCCAGAATCGTTCCCATTATGATCATTGCTGTCAGCCCCTTTGCGCCTTTTCGAGGATCTCAATGACCCTCCATGTCTTATGTTTCGAGATCGGGCGGGTTTCTGAGATCTTCACGAGATCCCCCACAGCAGCATGGTTTTCCGCGTCATGCGCCCTAACCTTGTTGTGCTGTCTCACGAACTTTTTGTAGCGGGGATGCATCTTTCGCACTTCCCATTCCACCGTTACTGTCTTGTCCGCCTTGTCATTTATAACGGTTCCCGTTATCGTCTTCTTGTTTGGTTTACTGCCCTTCACTTTTTTTCTCCTTTAAAATGGTGTGACATCTAGCGACATCGCGTTTCAAGTTCCCGAACCTGTGCGGCCGTTCGACCCTACCGGTCGTTATCTCGGTCCTCAGCTCAAACAACTGTTCCTTTAACACGAGAAGCTTATTCTCAATTTCAGCCTCTGTCATACTTCTTATTTCGCTTGCCTTCAAACCCGGCCTCCCCTTGCTATGAATTTAGTCTTAATCGGAAGTTTATGTGCCGCCAGGCGAAAAGCCTCCCTGGCCATATCCTTAGGCACCCCTTCCATTTCAAAAACAACTTTTCCTCTTCTAACTACAGCTACCCAACCCACCGGAGAACCTTTACCTTTTCCCATACGTGTTTCTGCCGCTTGTTTCGTCACAGGCTTATCCGGAAATATGCGTATCCACAATTTCCCGGCCCTGCCGGTATGTCTCATCAGGGCGACCCTGGCTGCCTCTATCTGACGGTCGGTCATCCAGGCAGTCTCCAGCGCCTTCAATCCGAATTCGCCAAAATTAAGTTTCGATGATAGACTTACCCCCTTACGGCGTCCTCTCTGCTGTTTCCTGAATTTAACTCTTTTGGGCATCAAAGCCATTTTCTACTGCTCCTCTTATTTGCGCAGACGTCTTACGACGTCGCATCTTTTTGTATTTCTCTCGCCTTTACTTTTTCTCTTGCCTCTTTTGCTTCTTTTCCGGCCTTACCTGTATCAAACTTCATGCCTTTGTATATCCATACTTTTATGCCGATCAGTCCGTACGCGGTTTTAGCCTCAGTAAACCCATAATCTATGTCTGCCCTTATGGTCTGAAGCGGTATTTTCCCCCACTTGTAGCTCTCGGCTCTCGCGATCTCAGCGCCGCCAAGACGCCCGGCACAGCGTACCTTTATACCTTCTCCGCCCGCTTCCCTGAGAGCCTGAATAGACTTTTTCATCGCACGGCGGAACGCCACCCTTTTCATAAGCTGAAAAGCTATACTGTCTGCCACTATTTTCGCGTCAAGCGCCGGCTTTGGAACTTCTTTTATATCGATGAATAGCTTGTTCTGGTCCCCTATTATCCCCAGGATCTCTTCTTTCAGCTGTTCTATCTGGGCACCTTTACGGCCTATGATCATACCCGGCCTGCCTGAATGTATGAGGACCCTTACCCTGTTACTCGCTCTTTCAACATCCACATGGGATATAGCAGCCGATGTCATGCTTTTCTCTATCAATTTTCTTATTTTTACGTCCTGGAGCAGCTTTGCCGGAAATTCCTCTTTATTAGAATACCATCTGCTGTTCCAATCTCTGATAACACCTAAGCGAAAACTTGTAGGATGTACCTTCTGACCCATTATTTACTCCCTGCCTTTTTCTTTTTAGTTTTATCGGCTTCGACCTGATCGAGCTCGATATGTATGTGCGCTGTCCTGTGCCTGATGGGAGTAGCTCTGCCCATAGTAGCGGCTCTGAAACGCGTAAGCATCGGCCCGCCGTCAGCTTTTATCACCGAAATGAACATGTCCTTAGAAAGCAATTTCTCCTGACGCTCATTGTTGGCGTTAGCAAAGGCGGATACCAGGACCTTTCTTATTGCTACGCACGCGCCCTTGTTCGTGTGTTCCAGGATGTTGGTCGCTTCCTCGACTGTCTTCCCTTTTATCAGATCTATCACCAAACGCGCCTTGCGGGGTGACATTCTTACATATTTTGCTGTGGCTTTTGAAAGCATCTTTCTGTTTCCCTTCCTATGTATGTTACGCCTGTTAAAAGACAGGCAATACTACGTTTTTTCCGTCGTCTGCTTAGTCGCCGCACCATGGCTCCTGAACGTCCTAGTCGGCGAAAACTCTCCCAGCTTGTGACCCACCATGTTCTCTGTCACAAACACAGAATGAAATATCTTCCCATTATGCACCGATATTGTCAGCCCCACGAATTCCGGCAGTATCGTCGAACGCCTGGACCATGTCTTTATCGGCTTTTTACTTCCTGAATTTATCAGTCCCTGAACCTTTTTCATAAGGCTTTCATCAACAAAAGGTCCCTTTTTTATAGATCTTGACATTATCTGCTCCTTAAACTCCGACGGTATATCCGACTACCGCCTAACTATTTTTTATTCCTTCTTTTAACTATCTTCTTGTCTGATGCCTTGCCCTTTTTACGGGTTTTAAGCCCCTTCGTGATCTTTCCCCAGGGCGTGCAAGGATGCCTGCCGCCGCTTGATTTTCCTTCGCCTCCACCCATGGGATGGTCAACGGGGTTCTTGGCTACCGCACGCGATTTGGGCGTGCGTCCAAGATGCCTGGATCTTCCCGCCTTTCCGAGAGACCTGCTCTCATGCTCTGTATTACCCACTTTACCAATAGTGGCATAACAGTCGTCCCTTACGAGCCTGACTTCACCGCTCGGCATACGAAGATGTATGTTTTTTCCGTCCTTAGCCTCTACGATCGCGCTGTTACCAGCTGAACGAGCTATTTTTGCTCCGCGTCCCGGATCCATTTCTATACAAAAGACTTCCGCTCCAAGAGGTACGTCCACAAGAGGCATAGAATTGCCCACTTCATACTTGGCTTTCTCTCCGCTAAAAACAGGGCTGCCGGCTGTAATGCCCACCGGCGCTATAAGATATTTTTTCTCTCCGTCCTCGTACTTTACGAGTGCTATGCGCGCGGAACGGTTCGGATCATATTCTATAGCCTCCACAATACCGTGGACGCCTTTTTTCGAATACCTGAAATCGATCATCCGATAACGTCTTTTATGCCCGCCGCCTCTACCCGTGACAGTCTTACGGCCCAGATTATTCCTGCCGCCTTTTTTTCTCAGAGCTTTCGTCAATGATTTTTCGGGTGTAGACTTCGTTACTTCAGAAAAGTCCGGCACTGTCGCCCAGCGCGTCCCCGGTGTTCTCGGTTTTAACTTCCTAACGCCCATATTAAGTTACCTCTATTCTATTATCCGGCTCCAGGGTCACGATCGCTTTTTTCCAGGAAGATGTCATCCCCTCGCGAAACCTGACCCTCTTTTTTTTGCCCCTTACATTCATTATATTCACAGAATCTACTTTTACCTTGTAGATCTCCTCAACAGCTTTTTTTACCTCTATCTTGTTAGCTTCTTTTGTGACCCGGAAAAGGTATTTATTATTCACCATCATGCCAGACCCTTTTTCCGTGCGTATCATGTTCTTTATTACGTCATGCGAATTTCTCATTTCAACCTCTCAACCAGATTTTCAAACGCGTCTTTCTCTATTAACAGGCACTCACTTAAAAGAACGTCCCTGGCGTTTATGTTCCTGGACTCTTTCAGGCTTATCTGACCGATATTGCCTGATGCCCTTTTTACGTTATCGGTGATCTCTTTCACCACGACAAGTGTTTTTTTACTCAGCTCCAGGTTATCCATTATCGCCTTGAACTCTTTTGTTTTAGGTTCAGCGAGCTCTATCGTGACTATAAGCTTGAGCATCTGCTCCTGGACTCGCGCGTTCAAACAGGAAAGAAGAGCTTTATTCAGGGCTTTTTTCGGCATTGAATAGCTGAAATCTCTGGGCTTCGGCCCGAAAATGGTTCCACCATGACGCCACAGGGGGTTCCTTGAAGACCCGACCCTTGCTCGGCCGGTACCTTTCTGTTTCCAGGGCTTTGACCCGCCTCCGGAAACCTCGGCTCTCGTTTTCGCGGAAGCGGTACCCCTCCGCGCATTAGCTTCATACATCCTCTTAGCATCGTACAGAAGAGCCATGTTTACCTTACCGTCAAACATCGCCGCGTCTAACTGTACGTTCTCTATTACCTTGCCGGAGAGATCATATACCGGCACTTCTGTTTCAACCTGTACCTTCTTCACTCTTTGCCCTCTTCTTTTGTTTCGCCCGCATCTCCGCCTTCGGCCGGTGCTTCTTCGGCTGCCTGCGTTTCGGGCGTTATTTTCTGTTCTTCCTGAGCATTATCGCCGGCAATGTCTTCGGCTGCTGTTTCGTCAACCGTTTCTTCCTCCACCGGTTCCTCTATCTGCTCGCGCTCCGCGAGAGGTTTTTTAAGAGCATATCTCATTATAAGAAACGTGCCATTCGCCCCCGGAACGGCTCCCTGCACGAGAATAGTGTTGTTGTCTTTATCAACATCCACCACTTCCACATTCTGCACAGTAACCCTTTCGTTCCCCATCTTACCGGGCATTGCATGCCCCTTAACTACTCTGGATGGATAAGAACTCGCTCCTATGGAACCCGGAGCTCTGTGAGACATGGATCCGTGGGTATCTTTTCCTCCGGCCCAGCCGCATCTTTTCATGCCGCCCTGAAATCCTTTACCCTTGGACGTGCCGGTTACATCAAGGAAATCACCCTTCTGAAAAATGCTGTTCTTAATGAGGTCTCCCTCTTTCACATCGGGTGCCTCATCGCAACGTATTTCGCGGACGAACTTCTTCGGCTTAAGGCCCTTGGCCTTAAGCTCTTCCCTCTGGGGTTTTTTCGTCCTCTTTTCCTTGGCATCGCTGAAACCGATCTGGACAGCGTCATAGCCGTCTTTTTCGGAGGTCTTGATCGCCTGAACCTGACAGGGACCCGCTTCCAGCACGGTTACGCACAATCTCGTCCCGTCCTCCATGAAGATCTGAGTCATTCCTATTTTCTTTCCCAATATTCCTGGAACCATTTTTCCCTCTCCCTAACTTACCGCTTAAGCTTACCGCTTATAGCTTATTTTATCTCAACATCTACGCCTGCCGGCAGATCCAGCTTTTTCAGCGCGTCAATGGTCTTAGTTGTAGGATCCATTATGTCAAGTAGTCTCTTATGTGTCTTCAGTTCGAACTGCTCTCTCGATTTTTTGTCAACGTGGGGCGAACGAAGTACAGTAAAAAGTTCGCGCTTTGTCGGCAGCGGCACCGGGCCCATTACTGAAGCCCCGCTCTTTTTTACCGTATCAACGATCTCCTCCATCGATATGTCGAGAAGTTTGTGATCGAAAGATTTAAGGCGAAGCCTTATTTTTGCTGATTTTGCCTTCTTTACCATTTTAATTCCTTATCATCTCGTAGCTTCCTGCTGATAGCCCATGGCACGTTTCCGATGAGCTATCAGCTATAAGCTAACAACTGTTGTTTATTCCACTATCTCAGAGATAACTCCCGCGCCTACTGTGTGGCCGCCTTC
>CAZUYM010000027.1:0-13086 GCA_964624805.1 uncultured Planctomycetia bacterium | reverse complement strand
AGCAGTCATCAGTGATCAGGGATCAGTGACCAGATTCAGGGTATCGGGGGATCAGTATATTGGGAGATCCGGGACGAGATACTAAATACGAGATACGAGATACAAACAAGCGAGTTAACTGCGATGCCCTAGCTTTTTCTATTAACGAAGTATATGCCTATGAACATGAATATGACATTGCAGAGCCAGGCTGAGACCGCCGGCGGGAGGACCCCTCCCTTGCCCAGCGCGAGGCTTACCGCCATAACGGGAAGATACAGTATGGCTATTGTTATGCCTCTTGCCATACCGATAAGAGCACTGGCCCGCCCTGTCTCTATGCTGAAAGGTACGCCTACCAGCACAGTAATAAGCGCCGTGAACGGCAAGGCCAGTTTATAGTTAAGATCTACAACAAGTCTCCTGACGGTGGAAGTAGACCCTACATTAAAGACCTTAAGGTATTCCTTGAGCTGCCCATAGCTCATGAATCGGGGATCCCACTGGTTGTTCAGGAAATCCTCAGGCGTTTCTTCGATATAAATATCCAGCGTCTTGTGAACCTCGGGATCGCTTATGAAATCACCTTCCGCATCGACCTTGAAAACGACAACGTCTTCACCCTTCCAAACACCCCTAGAGTCCCACTTTACCAGACGGGCACTTATTTTTTCGGTTATAACATGTTCGGGGTCCTGCTTATGAATGATAACATGACTCAGGGTCTTCGTTGCCGGAACAAACGACTTCGCGAATATTATCTGGTCGCCTTTGCCATAAACAGCTATGTCCTCTATGCCTTGGTCCTTTTTATCTCCTCGGTTCTGGAGTTCCTCTTTTTTTATACGGTTCGATTTTTCCATGGTCGAAGGAACCACCCTGTCGTTCACAATAAAAGCTACCAGACAGAAGAGAAACGTTACCAGAAGCACCGGGCGAAGCAGTTCCCACAGGCTGAGCCCGCTGGCGACTACGGCAGTCACTTCATGGTTCTTACTTAAAGTGTTGAATACATAGACCGCGCTGAGAAGACAGGCGAACGGAAGCATATTCACGAAAGCGAACGGGGCAAGATAAAAATAAAATGCCATTATGCTGCCCAACGGGATGTCATGCTTGAATATATCGTCGAGGAACCCCAGGATATCCCCGATTATTCCGAGCACTATAAGCAACGTTATGCAGAAAAGAAAAGAACATACAAAACTTTTCAGCACATATTTTTCAAGTATCCTCATTCATCCCCTTTTATCCTCTGGTAAGTCGGCGAAACATCACAACCCCCAGTAGAGTCAACACGCCGTTCGCGGTCCATACCCCCACCCATGGCGGGATCATGCCCCGTATGGCAAAAGCTATACCACTCAACATGATACCCCAGAATATGAGAAAGATCCCTATTGCCAGACCGAATCCGATAAACTTTTCCCGGCGATGCGTCGTTATCGCTAATGGTATCCCGACAAACACGAAAACAAAATTTGAGAATGCCAGCGCCAGTTTTTTGTGAAGCTCTATCTTCAACGGCACAATATCCTCGTGTCCTTCTTTAAGGCCTGCTACTTCTGTCAGGATCTCCTTGATGCTTTTCTCACGCGCCTTTTTCTGTATATTCGCCGTATCTACCGCTCCGTCAAGATCAAGTGTCATGTAATAATCTTTGAATGAAAGTTTATAGAACTCGTCGGGTTTGTCCGCGCTTATCTCGTCCGCCGTACCGTCAAGCAGCCTTAGCTTTACGCTGTTCTCTTCCGGCAGAGGTATTATCTCGCCTTTTTCCGCTACTATGGTCCGCGTGGCGGCGCCTTCTCTCGGCTGATATATGCGGATATCTTTCAGTTTGTTACCTTTTACGCTGTGGATAAAAATGATGTAATCCTTGAACCCCTTCACGAACACTCCCGGCTCCAACAGAGCGGCAGGATGCTTGAGCCCCACCCTCTTAAGCAGTTTTCTAGCGGCAAACTCCGATTGTGGAAGTATCTTATCATTGAGGGGAACGTTTAAAAGACTGATGATAAACCCGCATATAAGGATCGGGAATACGACCTTGTAGATGCTTATTCCGCTCGTTCTTAAAGCGGTGACCTCGTTGTCTCCCGATAACCTTCCGAAACCCAGAAGGACTGCCGAAAGGACCGAGATGGGTATGGTAAAAATAAGGACGTACGGAAGGAACAGGAGGAATATCTGTACCACCTGCATGATCTCTACGCCTTTGTTCATAACCATATCGACGGTCTGCATTATATTACCCGCCGCCAGTATTATGGTAGAGATAAAAAGAGCTCCCAGAAAAGGTCCGCCAAGCTCTTTAAGAAGATATCTGGTTACGATCCTCATGGTTCAGCTAACAGCTGATGGTAACTGCCGCTATTCCTTTCAAACTATTTTGCGAGCAACTTTGTAAGGTCATATAACATGGAATGCAGTTTTCTGTCTTTGTCCCGCTCAAAACAGGCGGTCTCGTAGGGTACCAGGTGAAGCGTGGAACCTTTAATGCCGACCATCTTACCGTGATGTCCGCCGATGATCGACTCTACGGCATGAGCCCCCATCACAGAAGCGAGTACCCTGTCCGGAGCATTTGGTGAGCCGCCACGCTGTATATGTCCAAGGGTCACGCCTCTTACCGAGTATCCGGTTCTCTCGGCTATCTGACGTGTAACTTCCGGCGCGTTCCCGTACCCTTCGGAAAGTATGATAATCCAGCTTCTCTTGCCTTTTTTCTCGGCAGCCTGTATCTCCAACGACATCTGTTCTATATCCACTTTGCTGCCCGGGAACAACACTTCTTCCGCTCCACCGGCAAGCCCTGCCATGATAGCGATATAGGGCTCTTCTCTGCCCATGACTTCAATAACGTAGATCCGTTCCATACTGGATACCGTATCGCGTATCTTGTCAACAGCGTCAAGAACCGTATCTACGGATGTATGCGCTCCTATAGTGTAATCGGTATCGCCCAGATCGTTATCTATGGTGCCGGGAACACCCAGCGTCTTTACACCCTTTTTCTCGAGACACATCGCGCCCTGAAGTGAACCGTTGCCGCCAATGATCACAAGCGAATCAATATCGTTATCCTCAATGACCTTGACCGCTTTCAACTGACCTTCTTCGGTCATAAATTCTTTTGACCTGGCCGTTTTTAATATCGTCCCGCCGTGAGAAAGTATATTACTCACACTTCTGGATTTCATAGGCACGAGTTCACCGTTAATAAGGCCCTCATACCCTCTCATGACGCCTATAACCTCTATACTTTCGTTCACGGCCGTTCGCACGACGCTTCTTATAGCCGCGTTCATCCCCGGGGCATCACCACCGGAAGTCAAAACACCGATTCGTTTTATTTTATCGCTCATAGCACTTCCCCCTATTTCAGGTCGAGGTCAAGGTCAGATCAACTAAATACTAAATACTGAATACTAAATACTGAATACATGATACGTACTCAATATCGATAATGTTCCGGTTTATACGGCCCTTCTTTCGGATACCCTATATAGTCAGCCTGCTCATCTGTCATCTCGGTAAGCTTAACACCGATACGTCCCAAATGCAGCCTGGCCACCTCTTCATCGAGATACTTCGGCAGCCTGTATACCTTGTTGTCATACTCGTCTTTGTTCTTCCACAAGTCTATCTGCGCCAGCACCTGGTTCGAAAATGAATTTGACATAACGAACGACGGATGCCCCGTAGCGCATCCCAGATTCACGAGCCTGCCTTCCGCCAGGAGATAAAGTTCTTTCCCGTCAGGAAAAACATATTTATCTACCTGCGGTTTGATGTTCACTTTTTTTATCCCCGGATAGGCGTTTAGCTGCGCTACCTGTATCTCATTGTCAAAATGACCTATGTTGCAGATTATCGCCTGGTCTTTCATCTTTTCCATATGCTCTATCCTGAGAACATGCTTGTTTCCACTGGCTGTCACGTAAATATCACCTTTGCCCAGCGTGTCCTCGACGGTAGCTACCTGAAAACCTTCCATCGCGGCCTGTAACGCGCATATGGGGTCTATTTCCGTCACTATTACCCTTGCTCCGAACCCACTCAGCGACTGAGCCGATCCTTTCCCGACATCGCCGTATCCGCAGACAACCGCTACCTTCCCGGCTATCATGACATCCGTGGCCCGCTTGATCCCGTCACCTAAGGATTCCCGGCAACCATACAGGTTGTCGAACTTTGATTTTGTGACCGAATCATTCACGTTTATCGCCGGCACCTTAAGCGACCCTTCCTCCATCATAGTGTAAAGACGATGCACTCCGGTAGTCGTTTCCTCGGAGACGCCTTTCCACTCTTTTAGCATGCCTGTCCATTTTTCGGGAGAATCTTTTAATCTTTTCTTGAGGACCTTAAAAAGCTCTTCCTCATCCTCTCCGCCCGGTTTAGCCTCAAGCACTGAAGCGTCTTTCTCAGCTTCAGCACCCAGATGAAGCATAAGCGTAGCGTCTCCTCCGTCGTCTACCACAAGCTGCGGCCCTTTCCCGTCCGGGAAAGTAAGCGCCTGCTCGGTACACCACCAATACTCAGCAAGAGTCTCCCCCTTCCACGCGAAGACCGGTACACCCCTCTCCGCCATGGCGGCGGCAGCGTGATCCTGCGTCGAAAAGATATTACAGCTTGCCCACCTTACATCTGCTCCCAGATCTATCAGGGTTTCGATAAGGACTGCTGTCTGAATGGTCATATGCAGCGACCCCATTATCCTTACCCCCGCAAGCGGTTTCTCTTTCACGTATTTTTTTCTGATGGCCATAAGCCCCGGCATTTCATGTTCGGCCACATCTATTTCCTTACGTCCGAACTCTGCAAGGGACATATCCTTGATCTTGTAGTTCTCAGCAGAGACACTCATCGCTTTCTCCTTATTTTTAGGACTTTCATTTCTGCCGCATTGGCCGCAGAAAGCTTATTTGAAGGCATCCGTTTTGTCAATTTCTTCCCAGGTAAAACCTTCTTCATCCCTTCCGAAATGACCGTAAGCCGCGGTGCGCCTGTATATCGGACGCCTCAGTTTAAGCGTTTCTATTATCCCCGCGGGTGTAAGGTCGAAGTTCTTCCTCACCATCTTCACTATCTTCTCTTCTTCCACTTTTCCGGTACCGAAAGTGTTAACCATAACGCTTACCGGATCCGGCACGCCTATCGCGTAGGCCAGCTGGACCTCACACTTGTCCGCGATCTTGGAAGCAACTATGTTCTTGGCGACATAACGTGCCATATACGACGCCGAGCGGTCTACTTTTGTAGGATCTTTACCGCTGAAAGCGCCTCCGCCATGCGAACCCACACCACCGTATGTATCGACGATTATCTTCCTGCCCGTTACTCCGGTATCACCATGCGGGCCTCCAACTTCAAATCTGCCTGTGGGGTTGATGTATATCTTTGTGTCTTTATCCATGAGGTTCGCGGGAATTATCTCTTCTATGACAAGTTTTTTCATATCCGCGTGTATATCGCTCATCTTGACCTTGGCGTCGTGGTGGGCGCTTATAACTACAGCTTCGACCCTCCTCGGCTTCCCACCTTCATACTCGACTGTCACCTGACTTTTTCCGTCGGGACGCAGATAGTCGACCAGCTTCTCTTTTCTTATCTTGGCAAGACGTCTGCTTAAAGCGTGCGCCAAAGTAATGGGCATCGGCATGAGCTCTCTGGTCTCGTTCGAAGCGTAACCGAACATCATCCCCTGGTCTCCGGCCCCTCCCGGGTCCACACCCATAGCTATATCCGGTGACTGTTCCTGTATGGAAGTAATAACACCTGAGGTGAGATAGTCAAACCCATAATCGGCGCTCGTATAACCTATCTCCTTGATAGTGTTCCTTACTACCTTGGGTATATCCACGTAGCATGAAGTGGTTATTTCTCCGGCCACCATTGCAAGACCGGTGGTGACCATAGTCTCGCATGCTACTCTCCCTGAAGGATCGTCCTTTAATATAGCGTCCAGTATCGAGTCTGATATCTGGTCGCAAACCTTGTCCGGATGACCTTCCGTAACGCTTTCTGATGTAAATAAGTGCCTCGATTTCATTTCTGTCTTCCTCCTTACTTTAAAGTTCTTTTTCCCTATATTCAATGTCAGCTTTTTCCAGGGAATTTTTATCCCCGATATCATACCAGCCTTCCGTAAAAACATAGCCGTATACGTCATCATTCTCTGCTAACCACTTCACAAAGTTACCCGGGGCATCCTTGACGAGCCCCGTCTTTATGTAAACGTTAAGCAGCGACAATTTCTCTTTGGGCATATAGTATATGCCTGTCGAAGCCAGTGTGCTTGGCGGACTCTCTGGTTTCTCCTGGAAGTCGCTTATCCTGTCGTTCCCGTCCAACGAAACTATACCGTATTTCTGCGCGAGCGTACGGTCCTTGACATCAAATAGCGCCACGCTAAAGCTTTTCTTTTCTTCCGAAAAGCCTACAAAATCATGGATGTCGAACTCGAACAGGTTATCTCCGGCAACAATAAGGACATCGTCTCCCGGAGTCTCTTTCTGAAAGACCAGGTTGATGTCGCCGATGGCGCCCAGCCTGTCCTCATTAGACCTGGTGCAATCGTTTATGACCTTAAGGTTTACGTTAAAACTTCTTCCACGGACCCACTTAACAAGCATGTCATAGAACTTGTCGTTAGTGACTATATAAACCTCATCGCAGCCTTCAATATCTTCGAATTTTTTCAAGAGCCGCTCGAGTATAGTCTGCCCGCCCACCTTCACAAGTGGCTTCGGACGATCTAGTGTGAGCGGATACAGCCGTGTCCCGTACCCTGCCGCTAATATCAAACCTTTCATATTTGTCCTTTCCTGTTTTCAGGCGTTGCCTGTATTATTCAAGTTCAATAGCTATGTCAGGGACAAGCTCTTTCAGTTTACCCCTGGCATACTTCTGCACTTCGCATCCCGTTTTAAAGGTAAGCGCGACTTTAGCTATTTCCTGCGCGTCCGAGTAACTTACGGACCTTACTATCTTCTTGATCTCGGGCACCGCTATGGGAGAAGTGCTGAACTCGTCAAGACCGAGTCCGAGCAAAACCATTGTAAGAGATATGTCCCCGGCCATTTCTCCGCACAGCCCCACGGGAATATTCTCCTTGTGCCCGTTATCTATGACCATCTTTACGAGCTTGAGCACCGCGGGATGCGCGGGTTCGTAAAGATACGCTATTTTTTCATTGACCCTGTCCACCGCGAGCGAATACTGTATAAGGTCGTTAGTGCCTATACTGAAAAAATCCACCTCTCTCGCGAAAATATCGCTTATGATAGCCGCGGACGGCACTTCTATCATCACCCCGACCGGTATGTCCTCGTTAAAATCCTGTCCTTCTTTGCGAAGTTCTTTCTTTACTTCCTCCAACAGCTCATTTGCCTGCCGAAGCTCGTCCATACCCGATATCATCGGATACATAAGCTTTAGATTCCCGTACGCGGAAGCTTTCAATATTGCCCGTAGCTGCGATTTGAAAATATCCGGCCTCGCCAGACAGAACCTTATAGCTCTCCACCCGAGAAACGGGTTCATCTCTCTGGGGATATCAAGCTGTGAAAGGAATTTGTCCCCGCCAAGGTCCAGAGTCCTCACAATAACACATTTAGGCTTAATACGCACAGCCACTGACTTATACGCGTTGAACTGCTCCTCTTCATTCGGCAGGTCTCTTCTGTTCATGTAAAAGTATTCCGTCCTGTAGAGTCCTATACCTTCCGCGCCATGAGATATAACACTCGCCACGTCCTCCGGTAATTCTATATTACCCGCGACTATGATCTTCTTTCCGTCAAGCGTTTCTCCGGGCAGGGTCCTTAACTCTACAAGCTCCCTTTCCAGATGTTCGTATTTTCTCTTTTCTTTGCCGTATTTTGTCAGAAACGATTTTGTGGGATTTACTATGACTACGCCGTGCGTACCGTCGAGTATTACCCAGTCACCGTTCTTTACCTGGTCGGTTACGGACTCAAGGCCCACAACAGCCGGTATCTCAAGCGACTTTGCCATAATAGCGGTGTGGGAGGTCCTGCCGCCGATATCCGTCGCGAAACCGAGAACGCGGCCCTTATGCATAATAGCTGTGTCGGAAGGCGAAAGATCATACGCGATCACTATGGCTTTCTCATCAAGATCCTCAAGATTTTTTTCCTCTGCGCCGAGAAGGTTTCTGAGAATACGTTTTCCCACGTCGCTTATGTCGCTTATCCTGTCCCTCAAGTATTCGTCCTTCGCTTCCGAAAGAACGTTTATGTATTTATCCAGCACTTCCGAGAAAATGATCTCGATGTTCTTCTTTCTCTTCTTCAGGCGGGCTATGACCTCCTGCACTAGAACGCTGTCCTCAAGCACCAGCAGATGGGCGCTGAATATCCTCCCGTGCTCGACACCCATTTCCTTGGATATTTTCCTCTCGATCTCAAGGATCTCTTTCTGGGTCTGCTCCATCGCGTCTTTAAGCCTGGATATTTCAGACGGTATCTGGCTTACAGGAATAGAGCGCTCAACGGGCATAATATCTTCCGTACCGAATATGTGCACTTTCCCTATCACTATACCCGGGGCTGCCGGTATGCCTTTGAGCTGTACCTGTTTTTTTTGAGAATTTTCTTTATTTTGTTTCATAATGTGCCCTTTGGGTGTCCACGCTTTACTACAAAACTTTTTCATCCTCTATATCTTGCAGCAGGATCTTGGACAACTCTGCCACGGCGGCTTCCGCGTCATCCCCGTCCGCTATAATAGTAACCTTGGCTCCCCTTTCGGCTGCCAGCATCAGTATGCCCATTATTGATTTACCATTCACTTCATGCTCTTCTTTTATGATAGTGATATCACTGTCGAACTTGTTGGCTATCTGTACGAACTGGGCTGCCGGTCTGGCATGAAGCCCAGACTTATTTTTTACTGTTAGTTCTTTTTTTATCAACATCTTCCACCTTCTATGTTATGCTTATTTTTGCCGTTATATCACTGCTTCCACCCGCGAGAACTCGTCCGTTCTCTTCGCCAACCATGATGGATATCCCCTGAAAAGTCTTACGAAGGCCTTCTTCAGACCCGTTCACTGTGAAAACAGGATACGCAAATATCTCCAGGCACCTGTCAAAAAAGAATTCCATACGCACACCGGAATACATATCCTCCAGGTAGAACCTGTTTGCCTTGCGCCTTAGGCCCCTGACCCTGAGTCTTTTGTCCCATACCTGAAAATTAAACTCGATCGCCGAAGCAAAACTGCATGTCCGCCCGGAACGATTAAAAACTTTTTGAGAAAAAGTGATCTCCGGCGTTGTCCCGACCGTCACGCTCTTCCATACCTCCATATCAACTGGAACGCCAAGCTTGCTTTTTGCTGTATCCTTGCGCGAAAAAACACCGGTAAGGATACCCTCTCCGTTTTCTACCTTCTTCTCGTATTTGCCTTTCAAAAACCCGTCGTGACTCGATCTGCGCCCGACAGTCCCCTTGCGGGTCCGCCCGTCAAGAAATACATGCGTAAGAAAGGAAGATCTTCTGTAATCATCATAAACCAGTTTCTTTCTGAGGCCCTTTTCCTTTATGCCCAGCACATCATATACGTCGGCATCTTCTCCGCGAAGTATAGCCCTTCTGGCATTTATTACCCGCGGCAGATGGTCCCACCTGATCTTATCATGGTACTCTTCCCTGGACCGTGACATCGTATTGACCAGGTTAACGCTCAGCGGCCGGTAGTCAAGCTCACTTATACCTCCGCCGTGTGACGGCTGAATATACAGGTCCAGAAAATCATTTCTTATCACGGTCTCACCTGATGTATCTTCCGTGCCTGTCTCCACCGCTAACAGCCTGCCTTCCCCCGGCGCTTTGCCGCCCTCCAGTATGTCGCGAGCCTTTATAAGGTGTCTGTAAACACCGGCTCTGAGATGCGGAAGATATACTCCTCCAAAAGTGCCATGCCAGTAAGCGCATCCTGACTGAGCTTTAAACAGCTCCCGTCTGGCCCTGTTCACGCGAAGCCTCCTGGGATGCGAAATGGCATCTCCCGCAGAGTCTATCATATTGCTGATACGTGTCATCCTTTTCTGCATCCTGTCGGCTTCGGGATACTTCTTAAAAAAATTCCTGAAATCGCCGCCGCTCCACTGGTCCATCTCGGAATAGCTCGAACTCGGCAAATCGCCGGAGCTTCCCGGCGGAACATTGTCCAGGACCTCGGAATACGTCATAGTCTCTAGCCATTCCTCGTTAGCGCCAAGCATCCTGAAAAAATCACTAAGCCATCCTTTTTCATGCACCCACTTATATGTCCGGGGCCATGCGCCGAATTTTTCCCCATCGTCCGCGAAAAAGAAACACGTGTTCTCTTTCCCGTTATCGCGCATTATCTTTTTCATATACGCAAGGGTTATCGCCGGCGGCAGAAAAGGCATCGTATACCTCAGCTTGGTAACCGCGGGAAATACCGTTACTGGACATACTTCGCTTTTAAAAAGATACGGAGCGTTCATCCTCCGCTCATCCACGCCCGCTTTACGCACATGATGATCGTCCAGGATCGTGTATTCCATCCCGGATGAGTGCAGCGCCTGCGCGAGGCAAGGTTCCCATACCCTTTCCGACACCCAGGCTCCCCGGGGAACGACGTCGAAGACTTCCTTCATGATCGACGAATTCATCTCCATCTGGCCCGCCCTGTCGCGCTCAGGGATCATAGCCATTATCGGCTCAAAACAACCGCCGCCTATAAGTTCGATCTGACCTCTGGTGAGCATCTTTCTGATAAGCCCGACATACTCGGGATGCTCCTTACCCAGCCATTCTATAATGTTTCCCGAGTAGTGGAATGACGCTTTTATCCCGGGGAATTCTTCCAGGGTTTTCAAGAGGGGCAGATACGCTTTTTCGTACGCCTCATCCATGTTCCCGCCAAAATTAAACACCGGCTGGTAACAGTGGAACGCCATCGCCAAATTCGCTTTTTTCACTACTCTTTCACCTTCTTTTTAATATCCGACAGTATATTTACTATGACATCCGCCAGCTTTGCCGAATCATGCCGGACAAACTCTTTCGTGCTCGCGAGGTTCGCTTTTACCAGTGATACTTTTTCTTTCTTAAGCCATCTTTCATCGTTCTCATCCAGCTTTACGGGAAACTTATCCTCTCCGCTGTATTTCTCATAGAGGACTCCCGGAATACGTGACGTATTGGCTATGCAGTAATTTACTACCCCCGGCCCTGTATGTTTCATCAACGCTTTTACATGATCCGCGACGGAATACCCGTCAGTCTCTCCGGACTCTGTCATCACGTTGCATATGTATACCTTTACTCCTTTGAACTTTACTATTTCTTTCTTTATTCCCTCGATGAGGAGGTTCGGCATTATGCTTGTGTATAAGCTGCCGGGACCCAGAATAATTGCATCAGCCTGGCGTATTGCCTCTACCGACTCCTGGGTAGCCCTGCAATCACCGGGGTCCAGAAAAACCTCTTTTATGGGACTTCCCTTTTCTTCCCTTATCCTGGATTCTCCGACGGTCTCCACGCCGTTTTCACGTCTGGCAACCAGCTTAGCTGACTGGAGTGTAGCCGGAACCACCGTGCCCCTTATAGCCAGGACCTTGCTGGATTCCTTTATCGCCCGGGCAAAATCACCTGTGACCTTCGAAAGCGCTGTAATAAAAAGATTCCCGAAATTATGTCCTTCAAGCCCCTTGCCGCCTTTAAACCGAAACTGAAAAAGCGCGCCCAGAAGGTCCTCCGAATCAGAAAGCGCGACCAGACAGCTCCTTATGTCTCCCGGAGGCAGTACTCCCAGCTCTTCCCTCAAACGACCAGAGGAACCCCCGTCATCAGCTACCGTTACTATGGCAGTGATATTGCTTGTCTTATGTTTCAGGCCCAAGAGAAGCGTCGCGAGTCCCGTCCCACCGCCTACTACTACGACCTTCGCTCCCTTTTCAAGTATCCGCTTCTCGTATACCTTTTCCACAAGACGGGCCTGGCCGGACACCATCTCGGGCGTCAATACGGCCATGAAAGATTTCAGTATCCTTTTGACAGCTATGATCACGCACACGATACCGAGCATGATTATAAAGCCCGCCGCAGCCTTGTTCTCGGGGTTGCGCTCGAATATTACGATAACAAACCCCATAGATATCATGAGTATCCCGAAAACGGAGAGAAATATCCACCGTTTGATAAACATACCCGGGTATAGCCATTTAAGTCTCTTCATCCTGACCTGCTATGATTTCTTCTGGTTCTCTTCTTTAATAATTTTTAGAATAGACTTGTCATCTTTAGCGGTCTTAAGCCTCTCCCTGACGAACCTGTCGTCAAGAAGTCTGGATATCTTTGCCAGAGCTTTAAGATGCGGGCCAGGAGTCTCCCCTGGGGCTACCAGAAGAAAAAATATGTGCGTGGGCTCTCCGTCAAGCGACCTGAAATCTATACCTTCTTTTGATATCCCCAGCGCGGCTACCATCTTCTTGACACTGGCACACTTGGCATGAGGTATTGCCACTCCTTTGCCTATCCCCGTAGACCCCAGCATCTCTCTTTCCTGGAGTTTTTTAAGGATGTTCGACTTGCCGGGGCCCTTGACTTCCCCGGAAGATATCAGAAGGTCTACCATTTCCGAAAGGACTTCACCTTTGGAATTTGATTTGAGATCTACCGAAACACAGTTATTACCGAGTATTTCCATTATGTCCATAGTTTTCCTTCTATAATTGGCTTTTGAGATCCCGTAACGGGGGTAAGGACCACAAGGGTTTCAGATCTCGTTCTCTTCTATTAACGCAGATCCCCGTATTGGTGTTTTCTGAAAGGACAACATGACAGGTAACGTTGTGATGGATATCGCGGCAGGTAAAAAATGGAGCGGGTGATCGGGTTCGAACCGACGACAATCACGTTGGCAACGTGATGCTCTACCAACTGAGCTACACCCGCTCGTCTCTCTTCCGTTTTGCCGGAGTCGCGCTGCCGGCAAAAAACGCTTTTTGAACGCTCCTGCTCTGTCTGTCCTATAAAGATAAATATGGTACCCGCACAAGGGCTCGAACCTTGGACCCACTGATTAAGAGTCAGTTGCTC
>CAZUYM010000026.1:0-13298 GCA_964624805.1 uncultured Planctomycetia bacterium | reverse complement strand
TCTATCATCCTGTCAGCCCAGTAACTGGCCGTATCCCGTTGGCGACGGTCTGAGGATATACGTGAGGCAATTCGCCGCAGATTCTCGATAAGCGCGATACGCAGCATGATAGGTATGGCCCACAATTCACCGAGTCTAAGCGGTGTGACTGTCTGATAGGCGGCGATAAAACTCGAAAGGCTCTTTGCGTCCACCCTCCCGTCCCCGTGGGAAACAAGCTCCAGCCCCATTTCATACACTCTTGGAAATCCCGCAAGAGGCCCGTTAATAAGATGCGGCAGTTCCCTGCCGTAACTTTTAGGGAAATGTCTGCGTGTGATCCTGATCTGCTCTTCGATGAGATAAAAGTTGTCTAGAAGCCACTCTCCGGCCGGAGCCATCTTTCTTTTTTTCTCCATTGCCGCCATGAGTATTTCGTACGTATCTATGAGCACTTTTTCGTTCTCGTCGAGGCGAGGAAGAAGCCTATCCTTCTCGGGGTTGAGCGTAACCTCATGCCATCCAGCCAGGGACTTTGCGTGTTGTTCTAATTGCTCTATGCTGTAGAGCTCGGACCTAAGCAGCTGCTCTTCTCCGAACCTCTGCGTGCGCGGGGCTACTCCCGCGCGGCCCATAAGGCGGCTTACATTTCTTATGATGTCACTTACTTGTTTCGCCACTTTTAAAAACTCCTTTTTCCGCAATAACCCCGGCCGAGCGTTTTACATTACCCCTTCAATTACAACAGTTTCCGAAGCAAATATTCTCTTTCTGCCACAACTACTCCGCCTATTATATCACAGATGTCCTTGATTCCTGCAGAAAATGGAATTCGTTGGGACCATCCGGAGACTTACAGCGCTAGATGCTGGCCGGAAGAGGACATCAGGAGATCAGGGACAAACTCGTATTACGTTGAAGGGTTACGGCTATCGAAAAAGTCTATCGTTATAGGGTGGCGGCTCTTCCCCCAACCGTAAACCCTTTGACGATTCCAAAGACGTAACCGCTAAACGATAGACGAAATAGCAGGATCCGGGAACATCCCCGCCTTCGCCAATTTATTTAGATCGCATCTGGCTACGGCGGACAGCTTCGGCGGGTTATTTCGACTTTACAATTTACGTTCACTTCATTCCGTAAATTGTAGTCTCAATAAAAAAAGACCAGCTGTAATAGCCGGTCTTCTCGTACCTTGCTCGCAGTTTTCGTATTTAGTATTTCGTATTTAGTATATCGTTGACTATCCGCTATCCTTGAACCTACCTATATTCCAACCCTCAACCCTCATCCTTGCTTTTACTAGCATCCAGTATCTAACACCTTCTCCTGAAGAGCACCCAGCACACCGACCTTCTTACTGTAATAAAATATTCGGCGGATCTCCCAACCCTCTGAGAACAACTTTGCCATGTTTCCCCAGCAAAATAGTGTACTTATTAGGAACAAAATTCCTGTCTTTTTTAAGCGCTTTTACCGCGTGAACTATGGAATAGGCCGTAAACTTAACTATATTATCGGGTACTCCGTCTTTGCTTTCAGAACTGGCCTCCATATCACACTGGTCATTAACATAATCTATGGACATAAATCTTGCCTTACCGTTTATTTTATCTATCGCTATTTCAGTGGAAAACCAAGACATCCTGGATAAGTTCGCTATTTTAGTTAAGATCCTTACCAGCGGGCTTAAATTGTATTTTTTAAACTCATCACGGGTTACCTGGTAATATTTTGAGGTCGTATCATCCCACCAGCAGGGTATCAGCACGTCGAAGACGTGAAAGATCCGGAACCAGGCTCTTTTCCCTCCAAGAATTATAGGATATATTTTCTCCTGAAGAAGAAAATTGTCCCCCTTGTTAAATTTGCGAGCCTGGGCTATTTCCCTTACTGTTCCGGTGGCGGCATAGACGACGCCCCTATGCCCCCACCCGCATCCCGGCTTGATAATAAAAGGGGTTTTAAGCTGTTCCTTCTCGGTATCTGTCAGCTTGAAAGTAGCCGGTTCCCAGTTACGCACCACTACCGTATAAGGGGTCACGATCCCGGCGTTTTTGATTTCATAATACATGACCGCCTTGTCAACGGACATCCTGGTTCTGTCCGGGTCATTTATTACTACACCTCCGGAATCTTTAACCGCGTAGGCAAGCCGGGCGTATATATCCCCCTCTTCGTCATAGGTCGCTTCTGTATCTAAAAGAATTCTGATCCGGATCTGATTAGATTCCAGGGCCTTTATTATTTCTTTTACCTTCTCGAAAGTTATCCATAAAAAGGAAAACCCCTTCTTTTTACAATCGGACTTAAGAATATCCGTAAAAAGACAGGGGTTTTTATCCCAGGTTATCGCAAGATCATATTCTTTCATCGCCTCCCTTTAATCGTCACTATCAAAATATTGCAAATCTTTCAGCATGCTTATATTCTCGCTATCGCTAGAATCATCATCCTCGATATCATCCCCACGTTTTATTATGCTTAAGCGCGGAGGATCCAGCTGTTTTATCAGTAACAGGCTTCCGCAAGAATAACATTCAACTTCATCCCCTACATCATCATAAGAATCAAGTTCTATGACTTCTCCGCATTCAGGACATTTTGACTTATAAGTTTCAGACATCTTCTCCTCCTTTTTTGTGAAACCCATTGCCCATATAACAAAACTGGCCCACAGACATTTTCTGCGGGGTATTAAAAATCATCCGTATGGCGAAGAAGTTTAGCACCAAAAAAGGCACTAGTCAAGAGGATATGTTTGAATATTTCGGCAATAAATAAGGGTATCAGGGGAAGGGGGAGATTCGGGACGGGGGCGGCTTACGTTGAAAGGTTACGGCTATCGAAAAAGTCTGTCGTTAAGGGGTCGCGGCTCTTTCACAACCGTAAACCCTTTGACGATTCCAAAGACGTAACCGATGACCCAATCCCCTAATATCCCGTTTGCCTTGCCCCCCTCTTGCCTTTCCACCTCTAAATATTATATACTGTCTATATACCCAAGGGGGTTATCATGAAAAAACTGACAATACTTTTATTAATAATATTTTCCCTTTGCACGTTGTCCCTTGCGGCGCAGGAGGTTCCAGAAGAGCCTTCAGTAGAGATCCACTCTCTTTCCGGGGAGGTAAACATACTACCCGCGGGGAGTACTGCCTGGACAAGCGCGGCGATAGGAATGGTTCTCGATTCGGGAAGCCGTATCCGGACCGGAGAAAATTCTCACGCCGCCCTTGCCTTCAACCCGGGAAAGACCAACATTGTGAGTATCCGGTCGAATTCTCATGTAGTGGTGCAGCTTAAAGATAACGATAAGCTTACGCTGGTTGACGGCACCCTTTACTCTTCCATACAGGACCTTGCTGAAGGATCATCTTTCGAGATAAAGACACCTCTTGCCACATGCGGTGTGCGCGGGACAAAATACACCGTGACTTACGAGGCGCTCAGCATGTTGACAACGCTTGCCGTTGTCGAAAACTCAGTTGTACTGGACAGCATCATGGATCCCGACAAATTCGTATCCGTGAAAGAGCTAGAGGCACGGGAATTGGGTCCGTGGAATAAGATATATATCGATGCTACGGGTACCGGTTTCTCTACGGATATGCCAGTAGAGGGAGAAATAAAAGTGGTAACCGAAGACGAATATTTAAGAACATATTCCCCCGACGGGCTTATTAACGCTCGTCGCGCGGCGGTAGTAGACGCTCACCGCAACCTTGCCGCGAAAATATACGGCACGGTAATAGACTCCAAGACTGTTCTGGGTTCTTACGCTGATAAAGATGAAAAAGTGAAAGTTACCGTGAGCGGTATAGTGCAGGGCGCTCAAGAAACGGGAACTGTATATTATTCTGACGGAAGCGTGCAGGTTACAATGGAGATCCAGGGGTTAAAGTTAAAAGAATCTTTAATGCCTCTTACCGGCGATATTTTTTATCAGACATGTATTACCGGAGTCAGCGTGTTGACCCCCCAGGATGCGAAGGATTTTGAAGAATCTCTTCTTTAAGAGATCTAGTTCATTCTGACAATATCGCCGCGTTCAACCGCCCTTAATCTACAACAGTTACTTCCACTTCTTTCGATTTTATATCCCCTTCGAGTCCTTCATATCTAAGCCATTCAAAGTCCGGACGGGCGGAATGCCAGGCATAGGCCTTGGGAAAAAAGACCTTAGCGGCATTGAGAAGTCCAAGCCTGGGGTCTAGCTGAAGTTTATACGCGAGTCTTTGCCGGCCGTTTATCTCGACGTCTTCTGTCTTGACGATACTGAGAACCATGTTGTAGAATCCCGGTTCCTCACTTACCATCTGTATTTTTGCCAGTTTTCTTCCGTTTTCAAGCATCTTCTGGGCATAGAGCCCCAGAAGTTGCCTGTTAACGGCATCGTTCGTAAAATTGAATTTTTTTGTGCGGGAGATATTCCTGGGAATATCCTTATGGAGACAGGTGACGCTATTCTTTTCGGGGTCGTAATCCTGCTTTTCGAGCCTGATCATGTTGCCTTCTTCATCGAACACTCGTTTAACAAGTTTAAGAGGTGTGATGTTCTCTTCAGTACTCTCGAATTCCACCTCCGACTTCCAGGAGATCGGCCCGTCAAAACTGGAATACACACCTTCGCCTTTCTCTGTCAGTATATATACATCTCCCTCTTTCTGCCTTATTTCGGTCGCAGCTTCCCACCGCTTCCCGCCTTTGGTATCTCTACCCACATACTCGGTTCTCGCAACGTCTTCGGCTGCGATTGCCGGAGAACTCCCGGCAAGGAGAAGGAGACCGATCAAAGCTATAAGTATTTTCTTCATAATACAGTTATTCTAACACGTAGGCTGGGCACAATAAAGATTATTCGATTGGTTCGTTCACCTGAAAAGGAAATATTTCCTGGCGGTAAAATTGACAATGAAAACAAGTATCGTCGAGGCAAATTTTGACCCTATGTAATGCAGCTTCACGGTCTCAGTAAGGAACCATATGCAATAATGGTTCAGAACAAGGCCTACGATGCCGATAGAGACAAAAACCAGTATCTCCAGCTTACGGCTCTTCAGGGTACGCCTTGAAAACACCCAGACCACGTTCAGCACATAACTTGTCGCTGACCCCAGGAAGAACGCTATCGCCGCGGCCGTCAGGTAATAAACCTTAAAAACCTCTACTAAAACGATAAGCGCGGTATAATCGACCGCATAGGCGACACTGCCCGCGAGGATATATCGGAATATCTGTACGTATATGTTGTCTGTGGGGTCTTTTAAAAATCTTTTCATGGGTTAGATCAGTTATTGGAGTCCAGAGCTGTCAGGAGCACCTCCCGCACCCTGTTCGCCGCCTCAGCGGAAAATGCTTTATTCTCCAAAGAATACAGGTCCTCAAAATTGACCGGGGGAAGGATCTTTATTTTTACCGTACCGGGAGTAATGCTTTTAGTGCCCCTTCTTTGAATATTGGTGCTGCCATCAATAGCTATCGGGACGACACGAACCCTTGTCTCCTGGAGAATGGAAAAACTTGAAGGTTTAAATTTCCCGAGATTATCATCGAACGAACGGGTCCCTTCAGGGAAGATAACAATTGAAGTGCCTGATCTTATGAGAGTTATTATTGTTTGATACGTCTTATACGATTTTCGGATGTTACTACGTTCTATAGGTATATATTCCTGCAGTTTCATATACGCGCCAAAGACGGGCGCGTTGAAAAGTTCCTGTTTTGCCAGGAAGAGGTACTGTCCCGGAATAACTCTGAAAATAATAGGCCAGTCCAGGTCGCTCTGGTGGTTCGGCATATATACAACGGTTTCATCTCCCGGCAGGTTCTCCTGACCCTCAATTTCTAAGTGTATCCCTCCGATCTTCATTAGAGACCAGGCCCAGAACTGCTCACTTTTACGGTACATCTCCCTGTTCCCGGGCCAGACTACCGCGTCAAAGAACAGCCCCAAAGCCAGGATAACCAGCCAGTCTATCCACCATATTATCGAATGTATGACCTTTAAGATTTTCTTCACTTTATCCTTTCAACTCCATAACGATCTCCCTGAGTTTTCTACCCACTTCCAAAGAGGATTCTCTGTTAACAGTATCGTAATGATCTTCAAAATAAACGGGCTTGCCTATAGTAACCTTAACTTCTGCCGGAACCTTGAGTTTCCAGGCTCCTTTAGGCAAAATAGCAAAGGTCCCCTCGATCGCTATCGGGATCACCGGCTTTTTTGAGCGCTGGATCACGATAGATGCTCCTCTTCCGAATTCATTAATGTTCCCATTTGAGGTCAACTTGCCTTCCGGGAAAATAACAAAGGATCGGCCCGCTTCAAGAAGGTCTATTATCCTGTGTATCGTCCTGATCGACTTTTTCCTGTCTTTTCTGTCTAAGGAGAGAAAACCCGACTTCGTGATATGCCGTCCTATGACGGGAACAGAAAATAATTTCCTCATTATAGTAAATTTGAACGGAAAGGGCAAATATTTTAACAGAATAAATATATCGAGATAACTTTGGTGATTCGGCGTGTAGATAACATTTGTGTCAGAGGGGATATTCTCAAGGCCTGAAACCCTCACCCTTATAAGTGAGATCTTGAGGATAAGATACCCCCAGAGCTTGCCGCCTCTTTGGTATACCGCCTTTTTCTCATCTTCATCTCTCACGAAGAAAGCTATTGAATAAGAAACAGCATGTATGACAGCACTGGAGAAAAATACAAAAACCCAGAACAGAGCGCTGTGAATAGACCTCGCTATCCCGATCAATTCACTTCCTCTCTATTCTTTATCCCGAGGTGGCACACGATACGGTCGGAACAAAGGTGGACGCCCACGTATAATACTAAGGTAACCACTGCCACTGCCGCGGAAGGCACGAATACAACAGCGCTCAAGACCATGGCCCCGATGATCCAATCTATCTGGTCCCAGGGAAACCAGGGTCTTCCTGAAGGTTTCTTAAGTTTCCGTTTAATGAAACTTTCGACCAGGTCGCCCAGGAGGGCTCCACCTCCCATTAAGGCGCCGATCAGGATAAAATTTACCTGCGTATAATCGACTATAGTATTTCTTTTGAAAAAATCAGTATTAAAAAAAAGAACGGCCTGTATTCCCGCAACGAAAACCCCGGTCACGATCCCCACGACAAGCCCTCTCCATGTCTTGTTCGGCCCGAGGATCTCCCTCCCCTTCCACCGTGCCCCGCCGTCGATCGGCACAGCGATCTTTGCCAGAGCCTTCTTGAGCACCCCCGGAAGAGGCAGACGGTTCCCGCATGAAGCATTATGGTTCCCCAACGCGGCAGGGAGCAGATACCATAGGCATGAAAAGATGAATTTGAACATGGTTTATTCGTTCAGGTTCTTATAAACTTTAAATATCCTCTGTGCCACCGTGAGATGAGAAAAAACGGCGATGATAACGAGACCCCAGAACACCTGGGATACGCAAAAACTGGCACCTAGTATTATCACTCTGACCGAACGGGGCATCAGCCCGACCTCACATTTCTCTCCGAGGCTTTCCGCCTTCGCCCTGGTATAGCTTACGGCCATGGACCCGACTATAGTTATCACGACCAGTATAACGTGATCCGGTGACCCCGCTTTTAGATAATATAGCAGGATCCCGAAATAAATAGCTGAATCCGCGTACCGGTCAAGGACCGAATCCAGGAAGTTGCCAAAAACCGACATGCGCCCCGTCGCCCTCGCCACGCTCCCGTCGAGAGCGTCAAAAAACCCGGCAACCCAGATAAGCACTCCGGCAATCACAAATGTCAGCCTGCCGACTGCTATCAGGTAAGCTACAGCGCAATTGACCAGAAGCCCCAATACCGTCACCTGGTTCGGTGTTATTTTCGTCTTCGCCAGTAGCGCGCCCGGAGCCCTTGCTATAAGCCTGACGATCTTGCCCGTAGGATCTGCCATTTTAAATTACCTTGAAACCCTTTTCTTTTTAGCTTTGCTTTTTTTCTTTTTCGGCTGTATTTTTTTCGCCTTTGTCTTTTTCCCGCCGCAGGCGGTTATGAACTCTTCCACCATATCCCGGGCGGTGTTATCGTCGTACTGCACCGGCGGGGACTTTTTAAAATACGCGCAAGGTCCTAAAAGCGCGCCTGATATTCCGTTATCCAGTGCCAGCTTCGCGCAGCGGACCGCGTCTATGACCACCCCGGCGGAGTTCGGCGAGTCTTCTACCGAAAGCCGGCATTCAAGCTCCATGGGAACATCCCCGAAATGCCGGCTCTCTATCCGCAGAAAACATATCTTGTTGTCCTTCTGCCACGGAACGTAGTCACTCGGACCGATATGGACGTCATCCTCATCAATGCTTTGTCCTCTATTCTGTATCTGGGAGACAACCGCGTTCGTCTTTGATATTTTCTTGGAAACGAGGCGTTCCTGCTCCTTCATATTCAGAAAGTCCGTATTACCTCCCGTGTTGAGCTGGTAGGTATGGTCCACAGGCATCCCCCTGTCCAGAAAAAGGTTCGTCAGCACCCGGTGGAGTATTGTCGCCCCCACTTGCGATTTTATGTCATCTCCGATGATCGGCAGCCCCTTCTCCTTGAAGCGGTTCCGCCAGTACTCTTCCCTCGCGATGAAGACCGGCACACAGTTGATGAAAGCGCAACCGGCGTTAAGTACCTGCTCAACGTACCATTTCGTAGCTTCCTCAGAGCCGACGGGAAGATAGTTCACGACCACGTCCGTCTTAGTTCTTTTCAATATACCCGCCACATCATCGGTCTTCCCCGGCGCCTTTTTGACGATCTTCGACACATATTTCCCCAGGCCGTCATGCGTCATGCCGCGGTGGACCTTGACGCCAAGACGCGGTACTTTGGAAAATACCTTCGTATTATTCGGCTTGGTATAAATAGCTTCGCTCAGGTCTTTGCCGACCTTGTTCCTGTCAATATCAAAAGCGGCAGAGAACTCTATATCGTTTATATGATATCCGCCCAGGCTGACATGCATCACTCCGGGAACATTGTCGTTCGCTTTGGTTTTTTTATAATATTGCACCCCTTGCACCAGGGAAGAAGCACAGTTACCCACACCGACTATCGCGACTCTTATTTTTTTCATTGGTCCTTCCTTTTCGTTTATCAGCGTTTATTTAGAAAAAACTCCTGTATAATGGTCCTGCATTCCGGCTCAAGAACACCGCCGACTACTTCCAGGTCGTGGTTGAACTTCCCGGGTGCGGCAAGATCTACCGCTGAGCCGCAGGCTCCTGTCTTAGGATCACCGGCACCGAAAACTACCGTCCTTATCCTCCCCAGGATCGCCGCGCCCACACACATGGAACAGGGCTCTATTGTCACATAAAGATCACATTCATTCAATCTTTCGTTCCTGAGATGCGCCGCGGCCTGGGTTATTGCTATCATCTCCGCGTGCGCGGTCGGATCTTTAAGTGTTCTTATCTGGTTATGCGCTCTGGCTATGATCTCGTCATTGTACACTATAACCGCCCCTACGGGCACTTCCTCCTCGTCAAAAGCTTTCTGAGCTTCCCCCAGGGCGTATCTCATGTATAGCTCATGCACGTTCATTTTTATCCTACCACGGCTACCGCGTGTGACACTTCATTGTCCGAGTTCATCACCGGGTAAAGGGTGACTTTCACGTTCTTTTCGTCATTCTTAAGCGCGATCTTCTCGTTATCTTTTATGAGAGCGGCTCGCTTATTCTCAAGTTCTAGAAACAACGCTGCCGGCACAAGTCCTTTAAAAAACTCGCCAACATTTTTACCTGTTATTTCTTCCCGACTTATCCCGTATTCTTTGAGAAAAGTTTCGCTGCAATCAAGGATATTACCTTTGTAATCGAAATAGAACAGCATCTCACCCGAGCGTTTCACCAAAAAGCTGTTTATCCCCGTGAGTGAGCTTATTTTGAGGGATTTCATCCTGTTCATTTTTTCCAGCTGATGAATAAGATACCTCACCTTGTCCCCGATCGGCCCTATCTCCTTTAAATGCTCGCTTATATCAAGCCGGCCGTATTCTGACAGCTCTATTATTTTGTCAAGCTTACGCAATATGTTCCTGCTTATCCTCATAAAATTGACAAGAAAAAGAAAAACTATAAGGAACAGGCATACAGCCGCAAAAATAAAGTTCTCCACTTCGTATTTAAGATCCATGTTGCCTTCGACATTCAGCTTGTTAAGCGCGTAAAAGAATTTCACTTCGCCAAATATAAGCAAAATGCAAAAAAGAAAAGTAAGAATATACAGATGTCTTCGTTTTACCAGGATCATTTTACAGCTCCTTCATGCGTTCTATGGCTTGTTCATCCCCAAGTATGATCAGGACATCATTAACGTCCAACACATCTTCAGGGTGCGGGATCGATACCTCTTCTTCCTTTTTAGGGTTACCCATTTCGTCTATATCGGTCCTCATCCTTTTTATGGAAACGATGTTAATATCGAATTTCTTTCTGAGCCCCAATTCGCTGAGGGTCTTGCCGACAAATGCCTTCGGAACCCTGAATTCCGCGATGGACTGGTTCTTAGAGATCGTAATGACCTCTTTAAGATCCGGTGCGAGTAACCGGTTCGCCAGGCGCCGGCCCTCCTCAATCTCAAGGCTTATGACCTCTGTCGCCCCTATCTGTTTCAAAACCTGTCCGTGATTCTCGGATATAGCTCGCGCGATTATATGCGGAATACCCAGGTTCTTAAGAAGCGCCGTGGTCAGCACACTGCCGTCCACCTTATCACCGATGGCTACGACCGCGACATCCGCGTCCTGTATCCCGGCATTGCGAAGGGCATTCTCGTCAGTGCTGTCCAGAACTACGCCCTGCGTGACGATATCCTTTATCCGGTCGACCTTTGACTGTTCCTGGTCCACAGCCATGACCTTCGCTCCTTTACTGGACAGTACCCGGCAAACCTCCATACCGAACCTTCCCAATCCGAATACCGCGAAAATCCTGTCTTTTTCCATGACTTTCTCCTTTGTTGTTGCCTATAGTATCTTACCCGATATTGATCTTGCCGTCGGGATATTTTATATGCGATGTCCCGGTTTTCTGCGCTAGAGCCGCTATAAGCGTGAGAGGCCCCAGCCTGCCTATGAACATAAGCACTGTTATTATCATCTTTCCCGCTTTTGTAAGCTCAGGCGTTATGCCGGTGGTAAGCCCCACTGTTCCAAAAGCCGAGAAAACCTCGAATATTATCTTATAAAACCCGTGTTTCTCAGTCATTGTAAGAAGAATAGCGCCGCCGAATACGACCGTAAGAGACAGAAGTATCACAAAAAACGCCTGATTTACCAGTTCCATGGAAACAGAGTGTTTCAACAAAACTACGTCATCTTTCCCGGTAAAGACCGACTTAAGATACGCCCAGGCTACTCCTAAAGTATTGACCTTTATTCCGCCCGCGGTCGACCCGGAGGCGCCTCCAATGAACATAAAAAGCATCATAAGCGAATATGTCGACATATGCAGCTTTGACATATCCATCGTGTTGAACCCTGTCGTCCTGAGTGTCACCGACTGGAAGAATGACATGAGGTATTGCGTTTTTATGTCGTACTGCAGCAGGTGATCTTTGTGTTCAAACTTGTATATGAGAAGCGTTCCCGAAATTATCAGAATAGCGGTGGCGATAAGGACCACTTTCGTGTTGAGGGTGAGTTTCGCGACCTTGTGCCCCTTTTTAAACCTGCCAACACCTTTCGACATTATATGGCCGAAGGTATTGCTCAGCACTATAAAGCTCAGACCCCCCGCTATTATAAGCGCCGCTATAACTATGTTAAAAAATCCGAATGAACGGAATCTTTCGAAATTATCGCTGAATAAAGCGAATCCGGCATTACAGAACGCCGAAACTGAGTGAAAAACAGAATAAAATGCCGTTCGCAGGTTGCCGCCCACTGTCTCTTTAAGCGGAAAGAACAGGAGCGCCGCGCCGCATAATTCCAGGAAGAAAGTTATCAGGACTATACTCTTTACTCCCCTGCCCAGGTTCCTGGCATCGTCTTCGTCCAGCATATACGACATCATCATCCGGTCCTGATGTGACAGTTTTCTGCCGACAAGGAAGGCCGTGAAATATGCCAGTATCATGATCCCCAGTCCGCCTATCTGTATGAGGAGCATTATTATGAGTTTGCCGAGTCCGGAAAACCTCGTCGCCGTATCGACGACCGTAAGTCCGGTAACACAGGTTGCTGAGGTTGACGTGAATAGCGCGTTGATAAACCCGATCCGGGTATTGTCATATGTGGCCATGGGCATCGCGAGAAATATCGCCCCTACCATTATAACCCCGAAAAAACTGAGCATAATTGTCTGTGCCGGATGCGCTGTAAGATTCCGGAGAAAAATACCCAGGCGTCTCGTCTGGGCAAGCGCTCGCAATGTAATGAATATGCTTAACGCGTAAATTATCCTTACGGGAAGGTCGTGCAGCGCATGGGCTTGTATAAAAAAGAAGTGATATTTCCCGTAGAGGAACACCGCAAGAAAAAGCGCCACCAGACAGATCTCCAGGAGGGTGTTCCTTAAATACTCTTTTTTATCCTTTGAAAAAAGGTAGCCAACGATGTATCTGGAGCCGAAGATAAAGCATATAGCAAAATCCAGGGCATGGCTCAGGGCCTCGAGAAAATGCCACTTAGTGGTATCGTTCTCGAAGATCACCGAGATGGTACCGAGAACAATGATCGTGATATAGATTATTCTGTCTATTTTACGCATGATGAATATAAGGTGAGCGCGTTTATGCCTCTCTCGACGCATTTATTGTCGTATAATATTAAGAATATGTACATTCTCGCATTAAACCGATTACAAGTCAAGAAAACCCCTTAGTCGGCTACCGTTGACTAATATCCGAGATGTGATAGAATAAAACTCGATATTTTGAAAAAGTCCGCCTTCGCCGACCCATTTAGATATTATCTGGCTACGGCGGACACGCTCAACTAAACTTTTTGTGTGCGCTATCGCTTCTCAAAAAGAGTTTCGCGTGCCAGTAGCTCAATGAGCACATAACTTAGACAACCAACGGACGTCTAAGTTATCAGTGCGAATTTATCTCGACAAAGTCCTCGAAGGTTCACTGAACCGGAGAGGAACGCAGCGAGAGATCTTTAACACTTTGATGTAAGTCCGCCTTCGCCGACCCATTTACATATTATCTGGCTACGGCGGACACGCTCAACTAAACTTTTTGAGTGCGCTGTCGCTTCTCAAAAAGAGTTTCGCGTGCCAGTAGCTCAGCGGATAGAGTAGCGGCCTACGAAGCCGTTGGTCGCAGGTTCGAATCCTGCCTGGCACGCCA
>CAZUYM010000025.1:0-13627 GCA_964624805.1 uncultured Planctomycetia bacterium | reverse complement strand
AGTAAAAAGTAAAAAGGATAAAGGAAAAAGGATAGGTTTCTTGTTGGATATACAGCCCCTTCCTATATTTTTTCCCTTTTACTTTTTCCTTTTTCCTTCTATGGATATTCTAAGATAGAGAGCAAGGCACGAATAAACTATGAAATACGCGCAGATAGAAGTACGGGATAAAAAAGGCATATATGACGCCGTTGCTGAAGGTCTGAAGAAAGACATCAGGGACCTGGGGATAAAAACAGTCACAGGCGCGCATTATATACAGGTATATACCTTGCGTGGTGATTTTTCAGCCGGTGATCTGAGACGGGTGGCGGCTGAGATCTTGACTGACAGCGTATCCCAGGAATACAACTGCGGAAAAGGGTTTTATCCCGCTTCTTCCAGAGGGACGCGCATAGTCGAAGTTGCATACAATCCCGGCGTTATGGACCCGGTCGAACAGAGTCTCGCGAAAGCTATTAAGGATATAGCCCTCAAGGGAATAGAGTCGGTGAGTACTTCTAAAAAGTACGCTCTCAGCGGGAAAATAACCCGCGCTGAAATAGAGAAAATTACGGAGAAACTGCTGTATAACAAAATAGTGCAGCATGTGGTAAAGCAAAAAGAGGCCCAAAAGGAACTTGAGCCCTATAAATTCGAGAGGGTAGAAATAGATATTCTCGGAGCGGGAGACAGGGATCTTGAAAAGCTGAGCCGTGAAGGACAGCTTTATCTTACCCTTGTCGAGATGAAGGCGATACAGGAACATTTCAGGAAGCTTGACAGGAACCCCACCGATTGTGAATTGGAGACGCTTGCGCAGACTTGGAGCGAACACTGCAAACACAAGACAATGATGGGAGCGGTCGTCTATAACGGAAAAAGGATGGACAACCTTTTGAAAGAGACCGTGATGAAAGTGACTCGCGATCTTAAAAAGTCATGGTGTGTTTCGGTGTTCAAGGATAACGCCGGCATCATCCGGTTTGATAAAGAGAACAATATATGCTTTAAAGTAGAGACGCATAATCATCCGTCAGCACTCGAGCCCTATGGTGGCGCGGAAACCGGCATAGGAGGGGTTATCCGTGACCCGATGGGCACAGGGAGAGGGTCGAAGCCGATAATAAACACGGATATTTTCTGTTTTGGCATGCCCGACATGCCTGCCGGTTCGGTGCCTAAGGGCGCGCTTCATCCTAAAAGAGTTATGAAAGGTGTAGTGAGCGGTGTGCGCGATTACGGTAATAAAATGGGCATCCCGACTGTGAACGGCTCAGTATGCTTTGACGAAAGATACACCGGGAATCCACTGGTTTTCTGCGGAAATGTCGGCATCATGCCCAGCGAGTTCTCGGATAAAAAGGTATCGGCCGGAGAGTTCATAGTCGCGGTGGGGGGGAGGACAGGGCGTGACGGGATCCACGGCGCCACTTTCTCTTCGGCGGAGCTTACCACCGAATCCGAGACGATCTCATCTACGGCCGTTCAGATAGGGAATCCTATAACAGAGAAAAAGGTCCTGGACACCCTGCTTAAGGCCAGGGACCTGAAGCTTTATGAGGCTATAACCGATTGCGGCGCCGGCGGGTTTTCCAGCGCTGTCGGAGAAATGGGAGAAGAAACGGGAGCCGAAGTATATCTGGATAAAGCCCCGCTTAAGTATGCTGGGCTTAAGCCCTGGGAGATATGGGTCTCGGAAGCGCAGGAGAGAATGGTGCTTTCGGTGAAAAAGAAAAATCTTAAAAAATTAATGGATATTTTTGAGAGCGAGAACGTTGAGGCTACCGTTATCGGGAAATTTACATCCACCAGAAAACTGAGGCTTTTTTACAAGGGTCATATGCTGTCAGATCTTGATATGTCTTTTATCCATGACGGACTGCCCAAGGTGGCGCGCAAAGCCGTATGGAAAGAACGCAAGGAAGATGCTGATGCTCTTCCGCGCAAAAAGAAAGACCTGACTCCTGATCTTCTTAAAGTGCTTTCGACGTGGAACGTATGCAGCAAAGAATGGATAATAAGGCAGTATGATCATGAGGTTCAGGGAGGCAGTGTTCTTAAGCCTCTGATAGGTGTGGATAACGACGGTCCCGCGGACGCGTCAATAACCATGCCGTTTCTCGACAGTAAAAAGGGCATAGCTTTGTCCAACGGGATAAACCCGTCATACGGAGACATCGACCCATACTGGATGGCGGCAAGCGCGATCGACGAGGCTCTGAGGCAGATCACCGCCGTTGGGGGCGCAGTCGCCAAGACCGCTCTTTTGGACAATTTTTGCTGGGGGAATACTGAAAACCCCTCACAGCTGGGGGGGCTCGTAAGGGCTTCTCAGGCCTGTTATGATATGGCGATAGTCTACGGCACTCCGTTTATTTCGGGGAAAGACAGCCTGAATAATGAGTTTAATACCGGTAAGAAGACGGTATCTATACCACCGACACTTTTGATATCTGCAATAAGTGTGATAGACGATGTCACGAAGACTATTTCCTCTGACGTGAAGGAGAGCGGCAATCTCCTTTTTGTAGTGGGCAGGACGCTCCAGGAGATGGGAGCTTCACAGTACTTCCAGGTGAACGGCAAAAAAGGCGGCAGGGTACCACGAGTGGATCCGGTCAAGTCAAAAAAGATCATGGAAAGTATTCATTCGGCTATCAAGAAAGGTCTTATTGTCTCAGCCCACGATTGTTCAGAGGGCGGAATGGCGGTATGCCTGGCTGAGATGCTGTTCTCAGGCGGTATGGGAGCCCGGGTGAACCTGGGAAAGGTTCCCCGGGAAAAACGGATAGACAGGGACGATGTCCTGCTTTTTTCGGAATCTAACTCAAGGTTTATCGTCGAGGTGCCGGAGGATAAGGAAAAAGATTTTCTATCCGAGTTAAAAGGTCAGCCTTGCGGTCTTATAGGTATGGTTTCAGCCGACAGCAGGATGACTGTGGATGGTCTGAGCGGGGAGAGGGTCATTGACGCGGATATAACGAAACTTAAAAAGCACTGGAAAAAGCCTTTTGGAAAGTTGATGCATGAAAAAAATTAAAACATTGATACTCAGGACAGCCGGGACTAACTGCGATATGGAAACCGCTTACGCTTTTCAGCAGGCCGGCTCGGACGTGGACAGGGTCCACATAAACGAGCTTATACGTAAAAAGTCTTTGCTCTCCGGCTATCAGATACTCGCGATCCCGGGAGGGTTCACCTACGGGGACGACATAGCCAGCGGTAAGATCCTGGCCAACGAACTTAAATTTAAACTAAGGGACCAGATCACTAGGTTTATTGATGCCGGCAAACCGGTTATAGGGATATGTAACGGTTTTCAGGTTCTCGTGAAAATGGGATTTCTTCCGGATACCGGAGAGGATCGGGGCGGCAGGATCGAAGCCACTCTCAGCCTCAATGATTCGGGCAGGTTCGAAGACCGCTGGATACACCTTAAAAGTGCAAAAATCAAAGATCAAAAATCAAAGTGTATATGGACCAGGGATATCCCGGAAGTTATGTATATGCCTATAGCACACGCTGAAGGGAAGTTCATCCCCAAAGACGAAAAGTCCCTGAACATTCTTAAATCCAGCGGACAGGTGGTATTCAGGTACGCGGACAGTAATGGCGCATCTGCCGGTTATCCTGATAATCCGAACGGTTCTGTTGATGATATAGCGGGGGTTTGTGATCCTTCCGGAAGGGTCATGGGAATGATGCCGCATCCTGAAAGGCATGCTATATACCTGCAGCACCCCAACTGGCGCCGTTTTCCGGACCGCATTAAAGAGATGGGGACTGGTATCAGGTTGTTTGAAAATGGTGTGAAATTCGCGCAGAATCAGCTATAATGTACCTGTCAGAGTTTGGGAAGTGGATGCGTGTGTGTTAAAAGACGCTATGGACGGACAGGATCAGTCCTTGAGATGTTAGCGGTTTTATTAAAAAAACAGGAGAAATCAAATGGGTGATGAAGCCGAAGACAAAAGAGAATTTCTTAGAGTAGATTATGAGACCCCTTTGAATTTCAAGGTCCTGAAAGGTGAGAGGCTGGCTGCTAAAACGGACATATTGTCGAGGAACATAAGTGCCAGCGGCCTTCTCTTCAGGACCGGAACGGAATCCTCTATCCCTGCGCTTTCAAGTATTGTATGGTTAGAGCTGGATCCGAGAATGATGAACGTTTGCGAGGAGATCGAGCAGGACCTGGTCATACATAAAAACGGTGTTTTCGGCAGGGTAGTAAGGATAGCTGAGGGAGAGCCGGGTAAATCCTATGATATTGGCGTTTGTTTTCTTAGAAAGAAAGATCTGACCGACAAAGAGATTTTGGAACTGCTGGCTGACTGACCTGTTCTCCGGGAACATTTAAGGAAAGGTTCAAATGGATACGCTTAAGAACTTTTTTATCGGCTTAATAATAGTTATTTTTTCGCTCATCCTCATGGGCCTGGTTTTTATAACCTGGCCGATCCTCATAGGAATAAGTTCCGTGATCCTCACGGTGATCGCGGCCGTCCTTTTTGTTATCCTAATATTTTATATCATCGTACTCATAGGTTACGCGGCGCGGCAGCTTATGCGCCGTTCATGAGAAAATCCGGACGGCAAGCCTGATAAAACACGAGTAACTAATAAATTTTAAAATGGATTCAAAAACTTATAAAAAACATTTGATGGAAAAAGATAGCACTTTCGAGTCTTTATGTACGAGGTGTGGAGAGTGTTGCGGCGCTCTTGACGATCCATGCGCTAACCTGGAACCCTCTGAGGACGGGGGGTATAGGTGCAAAGCCTATGATGACCGCCTCGGTCCGCAGAAAACGGTTTCAGGCGCCAGCTTTAATTGTGTTCCCATCCGTCAGCATATCGCCGATGCCACATTGAGGGCGAATTGTTCCTACAGATGACGTTAACTTTTCAAAAAGTTGCATACACACCTTTTGCAGGTATACTTTATATTGGGTAGGGGAAATATCTAGGGGGCGGTATGAACGAGGATAAAAGATATATCCTTAATATCCTTTCTGAAGAGTTTCTTGACCAGACACCACTCATTGTTATCGGTTTTGATCTTACCGGAAAAATAATCCACTGGAACAAACAGGCTCAAAAGGTAACCGGCTACAGCAGAAAGGAAGCTGTGGGGATGGGGACATTTCTGTTAAGGGAAATGTTCATCCATGAAGATTCTTCGGATATAGAGTGTTCCGGTTCAGCCCTTATCGAAGCGGTTCTTTCGGGGAAGAGGCCTTTAAATAACGAAGAGATATCTGTTACTTCAAAGAGCGGAGAGGTAAGGCATGTTCACTGGAACAGCATGGCCGTTAAGAGGCAGAATGGAGACACGTCGGATACGGCTTGCATAGTGACTGGCCTTGACATTACCACCAGGCACCTTCTTCAGCATAACCTGAAAGCCAAGAACCGGTATATCCAGACCACGACCCGCCGACTAAGGAAATATATTTCGCTCGATCCGCACACGGGACTTTTGAATTACCGCCATTTTATCCACAAGTTGAACAACGCTTTTTGCGAGTGTGTGGAAGAACACCGTCCGCTGTCACTTCTGATAATGGATGTTGATTATTTTTGTTCGATCAACAATATTCACGGGGTCTCGCAGGGGAACCAGATACTTAGAAAACTGGCCATGCTCATAAGGAAGGACGGGCACCCGTCATTTACTGTGGCAAGGTTCTCAGGTTCTGAATTCGCGATGCTGATGCCGGGAACCGACATAAAAACAGCTTTCAGTATTGCGGGCAAGCTCTTCTCCAGGATAACCGACCATAATTTCGGGATGCATGATTTTTCGCTCATGATAAACCTTTCTCTCTCGATGGCGCTTGGAGGATACCCTCATTGCGAGGATGTATGTCTTCCGGAGCAGCTTCTGGACAGGGTTACGGGGAAGCTTAGAGAAGCAAAACGAACGGGGGCGAACTCGATACTTATATGTTCACCGAACGAGTCGTTTGTCCGTGAAACAGTTGACGGGGGAGGCCTGGACGAAGACGGAGATGATTACAGGTATACTGTGGAGTTCGTTAACGCGCTTGCCAATACCGTTAAAACGAAGGATTTTTACACGCAGGAACATTCGTCGATAATGTCGAACTATGCTGTGTTTATGGCGGATTATATGGGGATGAACGCGCATGAGGTGAGGAATGTGAAATTTGGTTCCCTGCTGCATGACATAGGGAAGATCGGCATAGACAAGATGATACTGCTTAAGCCGGGGACTCTTACCAAACCTGAATTTGATGTTATAAAACAGCATCCCCGAATAGGGGCTGAAATAATTCGTAACGTTCATCCTCTTAAGGAAGTGGTTCCTTATGTGCTTTATCATCATGAAAGGTTTGACGGGACCGGATATCTGGGCGGACTTAAGGGGGACGAGATCCCTCTCGGAGCCAGGATAATAAGTCTGGCTGACGTTTTTCAGGCGCTCACGTCAGACAGGCCGTACAGAAAAGCTCTTCCCGAAAAGGATGCCCTGGCCATAGTGCGAAGCTATACGGGTAAGTATTTTGACCCGGATGTCTCTAAAGCCTTCTTCGAAGTATACCGTTCAATGGAATAGCAGCTTCAGTTTTATCCCCTCCGTATCTTAAAATGCTTGACGTTACATAATATAGCTCCTACAATAACCTATATTAATATTAAAGGAGCAGCTATTATGTCGAGTACTGAGTTCACAATAACAAAGGATGATATCTTCCAGTACCACCTGGGCGGAAAAGTGGGTCTGGGGCTCCTGAAGGAGCTTAAGAACCAGAGAGACCTCAGTATAGCTTATACGCCGGGGGTGTCCTGTGTGTGTAAAGCTATAGAAGAGGATGAATCCCTTACGTATTCACTTACGGCAAAGGGTAATCTTGTAGCCGTGGTCACCGACGGTACAGCGGTGCTGGGGTTGGGGAACATCGGAGCGAAGGCGTCTATTCCCGTAATGGAGGGCAAAGCGGTTCTTTTTAAGGCTTTTGCCGGAGTGGATGGATGGCCGGTTCCGCTTGAGGGGGTCAAAGGTCCCGATGGCAGGACGGACATAGAAAAGTTTATCGAGGTCGCGGCAAGCATAGCTCCGATGTACGGGGGCATAAATCTTGAAGACATCGCGGCACCCGCGTGTTTTGATATCGAGGACAGACTCGATGAGATGCTTGATATACCGGTATTCCATGATGACCAGTGGGGAACAGCTATAATCACTCTTGCGGCTCTAAAAAACTATTGCATCATCTCCGGGAAGTCCCCGAAAGGGCTTTCTGTAGTGATAAACGGCGCCGGCGCGGCCGGGCTTCGCATTGCCCAGATGATAAAGAACGAGGGAGTGGAAGACTGTACTCTTTGCGATTCTAAGGGAGTTGTGCAGGACGAAAGGGATGACCTGAATAAGTATAAGATGCAGCACGTCCGTCATACCAAAAAACGCACGCTCTCAGACGCCTTGCGCGGGGCGGATGTGTTCATAGGCGTTTCCGTCGCTGATTGCGTGACGGAAGAAATGGTGCTTTCGATGTCGGATTATCCCGCTATATTCGCTATGAGTAATCCGGTTCCGGAGATAAGGCCTGAAGCGGTTGCCGCCTGCATGAAAGACCGTAAATATGTGATGGCTACCGGCAGGTCGGATTATCCGAACCAGGTGAACAATGTCCTGGGTTTTCCGTTCATCTTCAGGGGAGCCCTTGACGTAAGGGCGAGAAGCATAACCATGGGGATGAAAGTCGCTGCGGCTGACGCTCTCTCGGCTCTGGCAAGGGAGTCTGATATTCCCGAAGAGGTAAAGAAAGCGTATGGACATGATTTTGAGTTTGGTCCCGAATATCTTATTCCTACACCTTTTGATCCCAGGATACGTGCCTGGGAAGCGAAAGCGGTTGCCGAAGCCGCGATATCGGACGGTGTAGCGGGACTTACTGACGTACCTTCATATTAGAATTCTGCTTTTCGGCGGAAAGGAGAGATATGGACAGGTTCTTCTACAATCTGGAATGTTTTCTGAAAAAACGTGTTTCGCGCGGCAGCTTTCTTAAAATATGCCTGGGGGGGCTGACGTACTACATCTCTCAGAGTGTTTTTCTAAAGAAAGCTTTTGCAAAGTCAGAAGTCTCTAACGGGCGCCCTAAAAGGACAGTGAAGGGGGCGCACGACCTTGTTCTTGCCGAGGGTAAAGATCCTTACTCGAATACAGTAAAAGCCATCGAGAAGATGGGGGGGATGTCCCGTTTTATAGACAAGGGCGACGTGGTCATGCTTAAACCGAACATGTCCTGGGACCGTACGCCGGCGCAGGCGGCTAATACGGATCCCCGGGTTGTAGCCGCGGTGGTCGATCTCTGTTATAAGGCCGGCGCGAAAAGAGTAAATGTTTTTGACAACACCTGCAATAATGAGAACCTGTGCTATAAGAACAGCGGAATAGCCGCGGCGGCCAGGGAAAAGGGGGCAAACGTATTTTTTGCCGATAACTGGAACGTCGTAAAGGCGCAGTTTCCTTACAAAAGCCCGATGGAGGGATGGCCTCTTTTTCGCGATTCCGTAGAATGCGACAAGTTTATCAACGTTCCCGTCATAAAGAACCATGCCCTTACCGGACTTACTCTTTCGATGAAAAATCTTATGGGTGTCTGCAGCGGAACGAGAGGTCTTATTCATGTGGATATCTCCGAAAAACTGGCGGATCTGACGGATTTTATAAGCCCGGACCTGACTGTTGTTGACGCGACACGCGTTCTTTTCCGGCACGGGCCCAGCGGGGGGGATCTGGCCGACGTGGAGGAGATGGACAAAGTATTCGTAGCTACAGACCCTGTACTCGCTGACGCGTTCGCGTGCCGGCTGATGAAGAGGGACCCGATGACGATCGGCTACATAAAAGCGGCCGCCGAGAAAGGGTATGGTAACCCGGATATAACAAAAGCCGACATTGTTAAAATAGGGGGATAGCAGCCGGCTTCGGTGATTCCTTTGATCATGAAAAAACTAGTCATATTGCGAAGGGGTTCCCAGATATTTTTTCTAGGCCTGTTCGTATACATACTGTGGTCCACGACATATCCCTTGAAGGGTTTTCTTCCGTCCGATACATTCTTTAAGACAAATCCTAACATAATGATGTTTACAGCTTTAAGCGAAAGGGTGCTGCTTCCGGGGCTGAGTTTAGCGGTTCTTATGCTGCTGGCTACGGTCGTCCTGGGGCGGTTCTACTGCGGATGGGTATGTCCGCTGGGCACTGCCGTGGATATTAGCGGAGCTTTGCGCGAAAAAAAGGGAGTGTTGACGGAGTCTGTGAATTTCGTGATACGCAAAGTTAAAATGGTGATACTCGGGATCATATTTATCGCAGCGATCATGGGCATACAATTCGCGTGGGTGCTTGATCCGATGGGAATAACGGCCCGCTTTGTATCGCTCAATCTGATCCCCACGTTTACGCTGTTCATAGAGAAGATATTCATCTTTCTCATAAGGGACCTGGGAATGTACGGACAGGTGCAGGATGTTTACCGTGGCATGAGGTCATCTATACTGGGGATAAAGGTGTCATATTTTGCCACGAGTCTGTGGATCTTTCTGTTCTTTCTCATCCCGTGCGTGTCGGCGGTCTTTATTTCCCGGATATGGTGCAGAGGCATATGCCCACTTGGAGGCATGTATTCTCTTTTTGCAGGACGATCTCTGCTGAATAGGCCAGCCCCGGAATGTTCGGAATGCGGCCTGTGTGTGGAGAGGTGCAGGATGGGAGCCATAAAGGACGACAGGGACTACATTCAGGGTGAATGCATAATGTGTATGGACTGTGTGTATGAGTGTCCGGAGAAGAGCATTTCTTTTAACTGGCGGTTTCTTTCCGCTCGGAGAGGCTCTCGGAACGAGACGCTGCCGGAAAAGGGGATGAGCAGGAGAGATTTTCTGTTATTTCTTATAATGTCTTTTTTTGCTGTCGGGTTCTCAGGAAGTAAGAAAAAAGGCGCCCCTGAGGGGGACATTATCCGCCCGCCGGGGGCTCTCGAAGAAAAAGATTTTTGCGACCGGTGCATAAGATGCGGCAATTGCATGAAAGTATGTCCTACTAACGGGCTTCAGCCTGTTTTACTGCAGGCCGGCGCGGCTGGTGTCTGGACACCCCGCCTTGTCCCGGAAATAGGATATTGCGAATATAACTGCACTTTATGCGGTAATGTATGTCCCACGGGAGCTATTCCGAAACTTGCTGTAGACAAAAAAAAGAGGACCTCCCTCGGCACGGCAAAAGTCGACCGTCCGAAATGCATAGCGTGGACGTTCAATTCTCAGTGTCTGGTGTGTGAGGAACATTGCCCGGTTCCGAAAAAGGCTATAAAAATAATCACGACAGAGGTGGACGGTGTCGCGGTCGGCAGGCCATATGTGAACCCCGAACTGTGTATAGGGTGCGGCATTTGCCAGACAAAATGTCCCGTGAGACCCGTCAGAGCGATAAGGGTGGATCCGGCATCGGCGGAGCGTACACAGGCACGAGGGAAAAGGGATTAGGGAATGGGGAATAGAAGGAAGGAAAAAGGAAAAAGGAAAAAGGAAAAGGGATTGGTAGGATCTGGGGATTAAGGGATCAGGACATCTGGTACTAGGAAATCAGGGTATCAGGAACTGCTTTGTCCCTGATAACCCGATATCCGGTTTGATAACGTAACCGGATAACGACAGACGTGATGCTGAATACTATATACTAAATACTGAATACCGAATACTGTCAGGAGGATAAGTGTTATATAGAGCGCTGGGTGTTTTGTGGATAATGCTGGGTATCTTCTGGCTGATTTGGCCAGGGGCGGCCAGAAACCGCTTAAAAAGGAAGATGGGAAGGAGATTGAAGTGGGTAGTGTATGCCTTCATTCTGGTCTTCGGAGTGGTGATGATAGGCAGTATTTTTAAGGCACCCGGTTTGGTCGCCAAGATAGTGGGGATAGCGGGCCTTGTCCTCACGATCAAGGTCGTAACTCTTATAACCACTAAGACATCCGAGAAGGCTTTTGACTGGCTGTCAGAAAGACCGCTCTTTGTGTTCAGGATATGGGGAGCTATTATTCTTGCTGTCGGTATTGCTATGTTAGTTGTATAATGCTTCAGGGAATCTGAAAGGAAGGTGCATAGATGAATAAAAAGAATATTATCCTATGGCTGGCTGTTATGGCTATTTGCCTGCAGCCGCTCACGGCGCTGGCTCAGTCCGGCCGCCAGACAGGTATACAGATCGATCCTCCGGAGGAGGAAGATGTCGCCTGGCAGGAGGATATAGATAAAAAGATCGACGCTACGATCGCGGTCCTGAAGATAATACAGGATGAGGTGAAAGATATGCCTCAACCTACCCCAGGCGCTAAAGTTTCCACGGCAGCCGGAACTCAGGCACAGGTGGAAGAGATCGACTGGTCCGAGAGATTTCGTGAAGCGGTAAAGCGGATGAGCAGGGTGTGGAGAAAGTTTAAGAAGATGCAGGCGGAATATGCTGATCATCCGGAAGATACCTCAGACTGGGCCGAGGACATGGATAAAAAGCTTGATAAGACTATGCAGGCTATGCAGGCGATGAGGGACGAACTGCAAAAGATACAGGAAGAAGACGCGGATAATAAGAAATAGGGAATAGGTCTTGGGTCTTAGGTGTTTCGTGTCGGGGCGTGGGATTCAAACTAATACCCAAAACCCTGGACCCGGTCAGATCCCTCGACTCGGCTTTACAACCTTCGCTCGGGATGACAATACTTCTGTCATTTCGAGCGCAGTGCCCAACGGGCACGAAGTCGAGAAATCTAAACTAAACGGTGAATCGGTACTGGGAATAGGGAGAGCAGGGGGTAAGAATAGTGAAAAAACAGTTGATAGTGTCGGTCGATGACGACCCCGCGGTGATCAGGGTGCTTTGTGATATGCTTGATGGCAAAGGATATGAGTCCAAAGGGTTCTCTAATTCGCAAGACCTGTTCATGTTTTTGAAAAAGCGGGTACCGGATCTGATAATTCTCGATGTGGTCATGGTCGGGGAGAGCGGTTTCGATATCTGCCTTAAGCTGAGGCAGAAAAAGGAGTTTTCCCAGGTGCCGGTAATAATGCTTACCGGTAGGAGTGACTCAGAAGATAAGGTCTGGGGGCTTGATATCGGGGCTGACGATTATATAGTAAAACCCTTCAATATAGAGGAGGTCTTTGCGCGCATCAAAGCCGTTCTCCGCAGGCGCAGGCCGGAAGAGGCTTCGAAGATCATCAAGGCCGCTATGGGGCTGGAACTGGACCTCTCGAGATATCAGGCTACTGTGGAGGGAAAACCCGTGGATCTCACGGCAACGGAATTCCGCATACTTAAACTTCTTTCCTCGAGAAAAGAGCAGGTCTTTACCCGGGAGCGAATACTTGAATATCTATGGGGTGAAGAAAAACTGATACAGGGAAGAACAGTGGATGTCCACATCACTCATCTCAGAGAGAAACTCGGTAAGGCCGGGGAACTGATCAAGAACGTCCGGGGGATAGGGTATAAGTTGTCAGAAGAAACGGAGTAGGCGCGGACGTGATCCCGGAATTCGCTTTAGCGAATATCCGGGATCACATAGAAGTAATGATTTTTATTAGATCCCCGCTAAGAGCTTGCGGGGATGACGATTGTTACTTATTTTCTTTCCTCCTGGCGCTACTTTTCCTCAGATCACACGGTAAGGCCACTACGAAACGCGTTCCTTCATTAATATCATTTTCCGCCCAGATCCTGCCTTTATGCATATCTACAATATCCTTTGTTATGGCAAGGCCAAGTCCTGCGCCTTCTTCAGATGTTTCCAGGCGGATATACTTGTCAAAGATATTGTCGAGTTTGTCAGAGGGGATCCTTGGCCCGGTATTATGGATGACCACTTTAAGAAAATCGTCCTCCTTGGATAACTCCAGGTTTATAGCTCCTTCGGCAGGGGTGTATTTGACGGAATTTCCAAGCAGGTTATGAATGACTTGTGTGATCTTGTCCTGGTCCGCCCACAGGTAGAAATCATCTCCGCGTGTCCTGTTGAAGAACTTTATATTCTTTTTTTTCAGCTTCAGCTCAAACTCATCCTCCTGGCCTTTTACCAGCGCAAGAAGATTAAAGCGCGTTCTGTCCATCGTTATCATGCCGGCTTCGATCTTGTGCATCTCGATGAGTCCTCCGGCGAGTTTGTTCATTCTTTTAGCCATCGACTGGCAGAGTTCCAGTGTTTTTTTCTGATCTTCGGTGAGTTCCCCGTGAATGCCGCTGGACATGTTCTCTATGTTGCCCATTATGGCCGATATCGGGTTCATGAGTTCGTGAGACACGATGGCGATGAACCGGGATTTGGATTTATCCTGTTTTCTAAGGCGCATCATATGCGTTATCATGTGGCTCAGGAGATCGTGCGTGAATATGTAGCCGAATATGGTCACGCAGAGAGCTATCCCGACAAGCATGCCGATACTGCCTACGAGGACGTTCAGACTGAACAGCTTGGTGATCAGTATATAGAAGAAGACCAGGAGGGGGATGACAGACATAAGCGCGAAACCGAGATTGAACCTGTGAAAAGAGTTTTCTTTGATGTTTTCCATGGCGAGGCGTTCTTCAATTGTGTCGAGGCGTTTTTTTTTATCAGGC
>CAZUYM010000024.1:0-14400 GCA_964624805.1 uncultured Planctomycetia bacterium | reverse complement strand
CGGCCTTCGTCGGCCGAGGATGTGAGATTGGAATATTTAGATAAAAATGGGCTGCGGGATGCGTCTAAAGAATGGATCAAGAGATACTCCGAAAGATTTGAAAAACTGTATTGGTAGTATTCGCGAACCAGTTCGCACCCCTCCATTAAATCCAAAATCCTAAGCCCAAGATCCAAAAGAATCTCAAAAATCCAAAATCCAAAAGAAACGCTACTTTTGGGTTTTGTGATTTGGATTTCATTTGTCATTTGGATTTTGAAATTTGGATTTCCATCCCAGACAGCATTCAGCATCTGATCCCTGATCACTGATGACTGATCACTGAATTTTTTCTTTTCCAAACAGCACTACATCATGTGGGGGAGACCCCCATATATAACTACATAATGCGTACTTTCTAAAAAGGTTTAAAATGACCTGTACAACTATTTGACAAAGCAGTGGTTTTTGTGTATACTCTGTTACTGATAGTGGGATAAAGTGGAGGAAAGTGGAGTAGCGTAATTTTCTAAAAAATGGTTTTGTGAAAGGCTGATCAGAAATGTTTTACGGGGAGTATCTACATAAGCTCGATAAGAAAAATCGCGTGATAATACCCGCGCGGTTCCGTGACGTTATCGCGGATATGAGCATAGAGAAATTCTACCTGACACGCGGTCTTGACGAATGTCTTTTTATGTTTCCCGAGAGTGAGTGGAAATCTCAGGAAAGCAAGTTCAAGGCTATGTCTTTTACAAAAGAGGCGGCCAGGAAATTCCAGCGCCAGTTTTTTGGGGGAGCGGTCGAGGTCATGCCCGATAAGCAGTGGCGGGTAGTAGTCCCGGATTATCTTAAAGAGCACGCGTCACTTTCAAAGAGCATCATGGTCATCGGCATCTCTAACAGGATAGAGATATGGGATAAGACGAAGTGGCAGGAATTCTATGGGTCTTCGAGGGGGCAGTACGAGGAGATCGCTGAGGGACTGATAGATATTTAAAAGGTATTTTTGACGGGGGGTTAAGATGTACAGAAGATACGCGATAAAGTACCATAAAAAACAGGTCGAGTTCATCAATTGTGTGAACATGGTAGAGAGGGTCAAAAAAGCAAGAGCTCTTCCGGCCGGAACATCCCATCTCGGAGTGAAGAGATATGTTGTATCATCGTCGGAAATGGGCAAGAAGACGTATTTGAAGATCAGAGATTGTGCGTGACAGGCAGAAAACGGCGGTTAGCCGCCTGATTTGTTGCGGGAGGATCATGAAAAAGCATATTCAGCCATGTAACGTGGGAGGGTCGATCTACGGGAAGAAAGAGCCCGGAGAAAATAAAAACATTACGATAAGCAAAAATATCGCGCAAAAGAAAGACAACATATCTTCCTACAGTAAGCTTTATGAAAACCAGGTGACCTTGATGAAAAAGGTCTTCAGGCGGGAAAAGTGACCCGAAAGGAACCCTCTTGCATCTGCCGGTCCTCTTGAAAGAAGCGATCGACTACCTTGATCCGGAGACCGGAGACATCATCCTCGACGCGACACTGGGCGGCGGGGGCCACGCGGAAGCTATCCTGCAACGAATAGTACCAGACGGAACACTTATAGGGACAGACGCTGACACCGAGGCCATAGAAAGATGCCGGGTACGTCTCACGCCTTTTGGCAGTGCGGCGGTACTGGTGCACAACAACTTCGGAAAAATAGACGAGGTCTTGAAGTCCGCCAGGATAGAGCGCTTGGACGGAGCGTTGTTTGATCTTGGCATATCATCTTTCCAGATAGACGAGGGCCAGAGGGGCTTCAGTTTCTTGAGGGACGGTCCCCTGGATATGCGGTTTGATAGCAGCGCGCAGCTCACCGCGAGAGAGGTGGTAAACAAGTTCGGCAAAGAAAAACTCACGGATATATTGAAGGAGTACGGAGAGGAAAGGCATTCGAAGCTCGTAGCGGGAGCCATATGCGCCGCTCGAAGAAAGCAGCAAATAGAAACGACAGGGCAGCTTAAAGATGTAGTGGTAAAGGCGGTAGGCGGGAAGTACAGAAAACAGAAGATACATCCGGCGGCAAGGACGTTTCAGGCGCTGCGGATCTATGTTAACGACGAGCTGTCGTCTATATCTAAGGCTGTTAAAGACGTGATAGGGTACCTTTCTCCCGGAGGAAGGGTATGTGTCATATCTTTTCATTCGCTTGAGGACAGGATAATAAAGAATATTTTTCGGGAAGAGGCGAGGAATGGAGTACTCGATATAGTTACAAGGAAACCTGTCACCCCGGATCTCGGGGAGACCCGGGAAAACCCGCGCGCGAGAAGCGCTAAGATGCGCGTTGCTGAGAGGAAAGCATGAGAGTCTACAGGCCTGTTCTGGCAGGCATGGTCATAACGGTCATGGCGGTAGGATATGTCCACCAACAGGTGGAGATCGTTAAGGAGGAGTACGGACTCAATAAGAGCAGAAAATATCTGTCCTATCTCGTCGATCAGAATTCAAGACTGATGTACAACCTGTCAAAACTGGAGTCACCTACATATCTTCTCGCATCGCTTGATGACGGGAATATGGAATTTGCCAGGATCAACGACATGTCAGTGAAGGTGCCCGCCGCCTCTGTCGCCGGCAGCACCGGCCCCCGGCCCCGGAAAAACCTGGTTGGGAGGATATTCGGCTTTTTTACCGAAGAAGCCGAAGCTAGAACCGATAAATGATATAGACCTACAAAAAATAGAGAGGGACAATGTTCAGGGCCCGTCAGTATCTGCTTTTTTTCCTACTTATCGTCGCCCTGTTATCTCTCTTTGTCCGGCTCTTTTTTCTTCAAGTACTTCAATTCGACAGTTTTGTTGAGATGGCCCAGGACCAGCATAACAAGGTCCTTAAAGTGGAAGCCCGCAGGGGCACCATTTTCGACAGGCGCAAAGAACCACTCGCCATAAACCTGGATGTCCTGAGCGTATACGCGGACCCACGAAGCATAAAGAATAAAGAAGCTACCGCGAGTATCCTGGCAGGCATACTTAACCTGGACCGGGATAGTCTAAAGGAAAAACTCGAAAAGGATAAATCCTTTATATGGGTGAAGCGGAAGGTAGACGAAGATTCCGTCAGGGAGATCCGGGAACAGAAGCTTACGGGTGTGCATTTTTTTACGGAAAGCCGGAGGAGTTATCCGAGCGATAATATCGCGTCTCATATCGTAGGGTTTGCCGGGATGGACAATGACGGGCTTGAAGGCCTTGAACTGGTAATGGACGAGCAACTCAAAGGTACACCCGGCTGGCGACATCTTGTCCGCGACGCCAAAAGGCGTACGGTAATGTTCAATGACGCAGAATCGGTTTCCCCGGAGAACGGCCACAACCTGTCGCTCACAATAGACGGTGTTATACAGTACGTGGCAGAGGAAGAGATCCGGAAGATGGCAGTCAAATATAACGCTTCCGGCGCCACTGTTGTGGTGATGGACCCTCATACCGGAAAAATACTGGCAATGGCCAGTTATCCCGATTATGACCTGAACGATTTCGCTAACACTCCCAGGGATCTGATGAAGAATTCTGCCGTTAGCAGTGTGTACGAGCCGGGCAGCGTATTCAAGATCATAGCCGCGAGCGCGGCCCTTAATGAAGGCACGGTCGAGATCGACGACGAATTCGATTGTGAGAACGGAGAATATCGAGTCGGGGGAAGAGTCCTGCACGATTATCACAGTTACGGGAAACTTTCTTTCATAGACGTGATTGCCAAATCAAGCAATATAGGGACGGTCAAGGTCGCACAGGACCTGGGGGAAGAAAAATTTTATGAGTATATAAAAGGGTTCGGGTTCGGGGAAAAAACCGGCATAGATCTACCCGGAGAGGTGCCGGGAATAAGCAGGCCCCCCTCTATATGGTCACGCAGCGATATAACTACTATACCCATGGGGCAGGGTATAGCGGTCACCCCGGTGCAGCTTGCATCCGCGATAAGCGTCATAGCGAACGGCGGATATCTCATGAAGCCTTACGTCCTGGAAAGTGTTACAACGTGGGAAGGTGATGTCATCGAAAGTTTTGGCCCCGTTCAGAAAAGAAAGGTACTGGATACGGAAACATGTGATAAGATGAATAAGATACTGTCAAAAGTTGTTACGGACGGCACGGGAATGAGAGCCAGGTCCAGGAAATATAACGTCTGCGGCAAGACGGGAACGGCTCAGATGGTGAACCCGGCGGGGGGGTATTATGATAATAAGTACTACGCCACGTTTATCGGTTTTGCTCCCGCGGAGGATCCCCAAATAAGCGTAGTGGTTATTGCCCGGGACCCACATCCCGTACATTTCGGCGGCAGCGTGGCTGGACCCACGTTCAGGAAAATATCAGAGAGAACCCTTCAGTATCTGGGTGTAAAGTCCTCAAACTGACAATATAACAGCAAAACAACATTATAGATGAAGAGCATATGAAAGAACTGTTGGATAAGGAGATGTTCACCAGGGACAATATAAAGACCGATTCGAGGGCTGTCGGTGAAGGGGATATTTTTGTCGCGATAAAGGGGACTGTGGATGACGGTCATGATCATATTAAGGAAGCACTGGATAAAAAAGCATCTTTTGTCATCTGTGAAAGGGTGCCCGCCGGAGTGGAAGTTGAAAACAGACAAAAGATAATACTCGTGGAAGACGCGAGGGAAGAACTCGCTCGGGCGGCGAAACATGTTTTTGGCGATCCGTCCGGAGCGCTTACGGTCTACGGTGTTACCGGTACGAACGGGAAGACCACCACGGTATTTTTGATAGACCGAATACTCGAGAGTAACAGCGTATCCTCGGGTATTATCAGCACGGTATTTAACAGGTCACGGGGCGATCGACTGGAACGGGCGGTGATGACAACGCCGGACCTTCTCCAGGTCAACCGGTTGCTTTCAGAGATGGTATCTGACGGGAAAAAAGCCGCCGTGGTAGAAGTATCAAGCCACGCGTTGTCACAGAAGAGGGTCTCCGGAATATCATTAGACAGCGCGGTGTTCACGAATATAACCCCGGAACACCTCGATTATCACGGGGATATGGACAGTTATCTCGCTGACAAATCATTGATCTTTGGCAATCTTAAACCGGGAGGTTCTGCCGTTATAAACGCGGACGATCCCCGGGTCGCGGGACTTATTAAGACGATAGATCTACGCGCTGTTGTGACCTTCGGGATAAGGGAGCAGGCGGATGTCCGAGCGGAAGATACGGTCTTGAGGGACGAAGGTTCGGAGTTCACGCTGGCGGTGGAAGGCGGGAAAAAAGTTTCTATAAAAAGCGCTCTTATAGGACAGCATAATGTCTATAATATGCTTGCTTCAGCTGCCGCTGTCCTGAGTCAGGGCACGCCGATGGATGCCGTGCGTGAGGGGCTGGAAAAAAGCGGCACGGTACCGGGGCGGCTTGATGCCGTAAGATCCGACGCGCCTTTTAAGGTATTTGTAGATTACGCCCATACTCCCGACGCGCTCGAGAACGTACTGGGATGTCTCAGGCCTCTCGCCGCGGGCAGGCTTGTCTGTGTGTTCGGCTGCGGTGGAGACCGTGACAGGACGAAAAGGCCGGAGATGGGCAGAATAGCCGCTTCGTTATGCGAGGAGGTCATACTCACAAGCGATAATCCCAGGTCCGAGGACCCTCGGGAGATCCTGAAAGAGATAGAAAAGGGAGTGTCTGATAAAACCAACTATAGTATAATAGAGGAAAGAAAAAACGCCATAAGGGAAGCCTTATCCTCAGCCGGGGACGGGGACATAGTGATAATTGCGGGCAAGGGACATGAGGATTACCAGATAATAGGCCGAGAGGTTCTTCATTTTGATGACAAAGAAACGGCAGGCGAGCTTCTCGTGGATATGGGATATTAAGTTGTTGTCCGGGAAATAATATGGAAAAACTTACAGTAAGAGATATAGCGGAGATCACAGGGGGGCAGATCTTTTCCAAAGGTATGGACGCGCCCGTGACCGGGTTTTCTACGGATTCCCGCACGATCGAACCGGGTGAGTTTTTTATTGCCCTGGAGGGCATAAATTTCAGCGGGCATGATTATATAAGAGCTGCCGCTGAAAAAGGAGCGGCCGGTATTATAGCTGACAGGCCGGCGAATGAAGCTTGCGGGGCCGGGGTGGGGCATGTGATACGCGTCGGGGATACCACCGAAGCCATGGCCCGGATAGCCGCCGAAATAAGAAAGCGTTCTCTGATACCGGTGGTGTGCATAACAGGAACCAACGGCAAGACTACAGTAAAAGAGATGCTGGCACAAATACTTTCGTCAAGGTACAAGGTTCTTAAAAGCCGGAAATCCTACAATAATATAATAGGAGTGAGTCTTACATTTTTTGAGCTGGAACCTTCCCATGAAGTCGTGGTAATGGAGTTGGGGACGAATCACCCCGGAGAAATAGCAAAACTGGCCGATACTGCCGGTCCGAACATGGCAGTTATCACGAATATAGGCGACGGCCATCTCAAATATTTTGGAGATAGAGAGGGGGTCTTTCTCGAAAAGATCAGCCTGCTCAAAGCTTTGCCGGGTACGGGGCTTGCCTTTCTTAACAGGGACGACCCTTTTCTTAAAAGAGCTTCAGTACGCGGTGTGGCACGCAGGTATTTCGGGACGGAACCCGGCTCTGAATACAGGATAAACGATATAGCCAAGTCCGGCGGCGGTTACGAGTTTACGTTGAATGAAAAAAGATACTATCTGCCCCTGGACGGTGTTCATAATGTCCATAACGCTACAGCGGCGATCTCTGTTGCCGAGAACTTCGGTCTTGAATACGAAGAGATCCGAAAAGCCCTTGAGACGGTGACGTTGTCGGAGGGGCGGCTTCAAAGAGTGGAGGCGGAAGGGGTATGGTTCATCAACGACGCCTATAATGCTAATCCAGATTCTTTTGAGAGCGCTCTCGGTATGCTCCAGGGCACTCCCAGCGAGGGGAAAAAAGTGGTGGTTGCCGGAGACATGCTCGAGTTGGGGGACAAAAGCGATGAGTTTCACAGGATGATAGGAAGGAGCATTGCCGGAAAGGGAATAGACCTTCTTGTGGCGATGGGGACAAAAGCAAGATATATAGCATACGGTGCTATTGAGTCCGGGATGGAAAAAGACAGGGCCTTATGTGTTCAGACCCATGAAGATGCCGCGGAAATAGTGCGTGACCTCGCCGGCCGGGGCGCGCTTGTGCTTTTAAAAGGTTCCAGGGGAACCAGGATGGAGGAAGTGCTCAAGTGTTTTACGATGTCCTGTACCCGCTGAGAGAACTCTGGTTTGGGTTCAATGTTTTTAAGTATATAACCTTTCGCGCGAGCATGGCGGCGGTTACCTCTTTTCTCATCTGTGTAGTGTTCGGTCCTTTCATAATCAAGAGTCTGAGAAAACTCAAGATCGGCCAATACGTCCGCAAAGAGCACGTTGACGACATCTACCACCTGCATAAGCACAAAGAGGGAACTCCGACTATGGGAGGGCTTCTCATCCTGATAGCGGTGCTGGTCTCGTCCCTCCTGTGGTGCCGTCTCGACAATGACTATGTGATAATGGTGATGGCAGGTATGGTGTGGCTCGGCGTTATCGGATTTATTGACGATTATATAAAATTGAAGAACAAGAGCGCCAAGGGGATCGCCGGCGTGACGAAAATCGCAGGACAGGTGGTACTTGCCCTGATCATAGGTGTTTTTGTGATAAAGAACAGCGCGATAGGCACAGGCCTGTATGTTCCGTTTTTGAAAAATGCCGTGGCCAACCTGGGAATGTTCTATATACTTTTTGTTCTTATTGTGATCGTGGGAGCTTCCAACGCTGTGAACCTCACTGACGGACTGGACGGGCTCGCGGTGGGATGCGTGGTCTTTATCTCCCTCACCTACGCGGTTATAAGTTATGTGACTGGTAACGCGAACCTTGCCAGGTATTTGCAGGTATTTTACCTGCCGGGCGCGGGAGAACTCGCGGTGTTCTGCGCGGCACTCGCGGGCGCCGGTCTCGGCTTCTTATGGTTCAACAGTCATCCCGCGAGCATTTTTATGGGCGATACCGGATCTCTGGCTCTTGGCGGGACTATAGCGATAATAAGCGTTCTTATAAAAAAAGAGGTACTGCTGGTTATAACCGGAGGAGTGCTTGTCGCAGAAGCGCTATCGGTCATATTGCAGGTTCTATCCTTCAAGATCAGGAAAAAAAGACTTTTTCTCATGTCTCCTATACATCACCATTTTCAGGTAAAGGGATGGCATGAGTCTAAGATCACCATCCGTTTCTGGATTATAGCTGCTATTCTTGCCCTCTTAAGCATGATGACATTGAAGGTACGGTAGGTCAAAAGGTAAAAATCTTATATATGCTGGATGTAAAGGGTAAAACTATACTTGTCGCAGGTCTCGGGGTGAGCGGGCTGGCCGCTGCCGAACTGCTTCTACGTGAAGGGGCTGATGTCAGAGTGACAGACGCTGCCGACAACGGAGAGGTCCGTGCCCGGTCGGAGAAACTCCGGAGGAAGGGTGCCGAAGTGGAGCTGGGAGGGCATACTGGTGAGTTCTTAAGCGGAGTCGATCTTGTCGTGACGTCGCCGGGTATCGATCCCGGAGAGCCGCCGTTGTCATTTGCGGCGGAAAAAGGTATTCCTGTTATCGGGGAGATGGAACTTGGGTTTTGCTACTGCAGAGCTCCTGTCGTGGCCGTGACCGGCACCAATGGGAAAAGTACGACCACCGAGCTTATCGGGAACATCTTTTCCGCGTCCGGGAAACATACTGTCGTCTGCGGGAACATAGGCAATCCTCTTAGCGGAGAGATAGAAAATATCACCGAAGATAGTATTGTCGTCCTTGAGGTCAGTTCTTTCCAGCTGGAGACTATAGACCGGTTCCGGCCTCGCGTCGCGATACTTCTCAATGTAGCGGAAGACCATTATGAAAGGCATGGTGACCTCGGGAGATATAAAGCGGAGAAATTCAGGATATTCGAGAATCAGATTCCCGGAGACTGGGCCGTTTTGCACCGGGACCTTGGGGATGATGTCCTGACCGAAAAAATAAGGAGCGATAAAAAGTTTTTCGGATTTGACGGCGGAGACGCTTCAGTCTCGAAAAATGCCGTAACGCTTGACGGGGAGCCCGTAATAAAAATAAGTGAAGTGCCTATAAAAGGTGTTCATAACCTGGAAAATGTCGCCTGTGCCGTACTTGTGGCAGACCTAATGGGAGTAAGTCGAGAGGACATAAGGCAGGGGATATTGTCGTTCGCGGGACTCTGCCACAGGTTCGAGAAAGTGAGCGATATCGGAGGAGTCGAATTTATAGATGATTCGAAGGCTACGAATATAGACGCGACTCGCAGGGCTCTTGAATCCATAGACAAAAAGGTCGTTCTTATAGCCGGAGGCAGGGATAAGGGCGGCGATTATTTATCGGTCCTCCCTCTGGTGAAGAGCAAGGTGGTGTCGATGGTCGTAATAGGGGAGGCTGCCGAAAAAATGAGAGAAGTATTTTCCGCGGAAGTAAATGTAATCGAGGAAGAGAGCCTTGAAGAAGCTGTGAGTAAGGCGGCTTCCATAGCCAAAGCCGGCGAAGCGGTTGTCCTTTCTCCGATGTGTTCGAGTTTTGATATGTTCCGTAACTATAAGGAACGCGGGGACGTGTTTCAGCGCGCGGTACGCGCCCTGGAGAAGTGAGGAAGGTCTTAGGTGTTGGTGCGCAGTTTAAAACTAAATACTGAATGCTGTATACTAAATACAAAATAGCGAGCAAGTCAGCCACGATGAATAAAGATGCCAAAATAATTTTTCTTATGATGTCAATACTCCTCATGGTCGGGGTGGTTATGATATATTCATCGAGCGCCCTTTACGCGCACGACGCGTCGGGTGACAGCATGTATTTTGTGAAGAGGCATCTGGTATATCTGGCCGCGGGCATTATCGGGGCGATAATATGCATGTCTGTGCCGGTGGGAAAAGTGCAGCATTCCGCGAAGGCGATCCTGGGAATATCTATCATACTGCTTTTAGTGGTGCTTGTTCCCGGCGTGGGGACACAGGTCGGGGGAGCGCGCAGATGGCTGCGTTTTATGGGGTTCGGGTTTCAGCCGTCAGAACTGGCGAAGTTCGCAGTCATCGTATATATCGCGGATCTGACTTCCCGGAAAAGATATTTGATAAAAAATCTTAAGTATGGATTTCTGCCTCCGCTTATTGTGACGGGGGTAGTAGGGGCGCTTGTCCTTATGGAACCTGACATGGGCACATCGGTTTCCATACTTTTTATAGGAATGGTAATGCTGTTTGCCGCGGGAGCCAGACCCCTGCATCTGGGGGTCATTACCGCGGGCATAATACCGGCACTTGTTCTGGCGGTTATATGCGCCCCTTACAGGATGAAGAGGATACTCACTTTTTTTGATCCATGGAAAGACGCCAGAGGGGCGGGATTTCAGCTTATTCAGTCTTTTATTGCCCTGGGGTCGGGAGGAATAGTAGGGGTGGGGCTCGGCGCTTCTAAACAAAAACTTTTTTTTCTGCCGGAATCGCATACGGATTTTATCTTCTCCATAATAGGAGAGGAAATGGGTTTTGTCGGCACGGCGGCAGTGCTGCTTGTATTCGCGACAATGATATGGTTTTGCCTGAGGCTGGCTTTCAGGATAAAGGAAGAGTTCTCTTCCCGTGTCATTTTGGGAATAACGATCATGATAGCATTCGAAGTTATAGTCAATATAGGAGTTTCCACGGGAGTTCTCCCGACGAAAGGGTTGCCGCTGCCTTTCATCAGTTATGGAGGAAGTTCTCTGGTATCACATCTGGCGGCGATGGGACTTATATTTAACATGAGCAGGAACGCTGAATGAACGTACATAATAAAAGGATCATACTGGCAGCCGGCGGAAGCGGAGGGCATATCTTTCCGGCGATCGCGCTGGCGACGGAACTGGAAAAGAGAAAAACCGGAGAAATATGTTTTATTTCCAGTAAGAGGCGTCTTGACCGGGAGATCCTTAAGGAAACAGGTTACAGGTGTTTCTTTCTGTCTGTAAACCCCATGCCCTTAAGGTTCGGTCTTGCGCGTGTTCTCACGTTCTCTCTGAAACTCGTGATGGATACTCTGGCATCGTTCTGTATAATAGCCTTTCTGAGACCGGACGCTGTGGTGGGTTTTGGCGGATATTCTTCCGGGGCGATAGCGAGAGCCGCAAAAATCTTCGGTATTCCCGTACTCATACACGAGCAGAACCTTGTTCCGGGAAGAGCGAACAGGATCTTGTGCCGCGTCGCGGATAAGGTGGCAGTCAGTTTCAGGGGATCAGAAGACCAGTTTTCCTGCGATAAAGAAAAGGTGGTATTTTCAGGGAACCCGCTTAGGACGGATATTCTCTCGAGAAACAGGGAAGCATCCGCGCGGGCGCTGGGGATCTCTCCGGAAAAGTTTACGATACTTGTTATGGGCGGCAGCCAGGGGGCTTCTTTTCTCAACAGGACGGTCTCCGAAGTTGCCCGGCGCATAACACAGGAGAAAGGCCCTGAGGTGCAGTTCATACATCTTACGGGAAAGAAAGACATAGAGAGTATATCTGATTTTTACAGGGAAAACGGCATTCAGGGCAGAGTATTCTCTTTTCTTGAAAGAATAGAGGATGCTTACGCGGCAAGCGACATGGCTATCAGTCGGGCCGGCGCGGCGGCGGTATTTGAACTTGCTTATTACGCGAAACCCATGATCCTGGTGCCTTATCCGAATCCGAAGAATAACCAGCGTTCGAATGCTGAGTATTTCGCTGAAAAGGGCGCGGCTGTCTGCCGAGAGGAGAAAGACCTTACAGCGGATGGCTTGTATGATGATATACTTGATATGATAGAGAACGGAGACGAAAGGGCGCGCCTCTCTGAGGCTGCCGGGAGCTTGAGTGTGCCGGACGCGGCGGGAGTATTGGCGGACGAGGTTATTAAGCTTGCGGAAGGAAGCGAAAAGTAAAAAGGAAAAAGGATAGGAAGGGTCTTTACCTCAACCTTAACCTGATCAGAATAGAATACTACTATGACGAAGAAAATACACTTTATAGGCGTTGGCGGTATCGGCATGAGCGCTTTGGCGCATATCATGGCAGCGAGAGGGACTGCCGTGTCAGGTTCGGACCTTACTCTTAACAACTTGACGGAGGACCTGGCTGAAAAAGGGGTGGCCATATTTCAGGGGCATGCGGCCGGACATCTCCCGGAGGATGCCGACCTTGTAGTTGTCTCTTCCTGTATAAGAGATTCCAATCCCGAGTTGCAAAAGGCGCGCAAACTTAACATCCAGGTTGTCACCAGGGGGGAACTGTTGAATCTCCTGATGTACGAGGCGCCTGTTTCTATCGCCGTCACGGGCACTCACGGAAAAACGACAACGTCATCGCTTATATCCTATATCATGGAAAAAAGCGGCAGGAACCCCACTTTTGTCCTGGGCGGGGAGGTCCAGGAGATCGGGGGTAACGCTAAATGCGGAGGCGGGGATATACTGGTGGCTGAAGTCGACGAGAGTGACGGTTTTTTCAGGGAGATGGGATGTACTCATGGTTTGATAACTAATGTAGAACGTGAGCATATGGAGAACTACGGATCTATAGAGAACCTGCACGACGCTTACCGTGAGTTTGTCGGGCGAGTATCCTCCGATGGGATGCTTTTTTATAACGGAGAGGATCCGGTGCTTTCTGATCTTGTGACCGGATCCAGCGCTCCCATCACAAGCTTCGGTATAGAAGGGGATTTTGACGTGACATGCGAAGACCAGAATTGGGAAGGAACTATTTCTTTTGAACTGCTTTCCGGCGGGAACAGGCTGGGAAGGATCGAAAGTTCACTTCTGGGAAGACATAATGTAATGAATATACTTGGTGCCGTAGCTGTCAGTATCGAGGCGGGTGTCGAGGTTAAAGATATCGCGGACGCGGTGAGGACTTTTCCGGGAGTGAGCAGGAGATTCGACATAGTAGGCACCTCAGGCGGCATAGAGGTGGTAGAGGACTACGCGCATCATCCGACAGAACTGGCAGCGGTTATCCGCGCCGCTAAGGGTTACAGCCGGGGAAGGGTTGTCGCTGTTTTTCAGCCGCATCGCCATTCCAGGACCAACGATCTGGCGGAAGATTTTCTGGGATGTTTCTCTGACGCGGACATCCTCATAATGACTGACGTGTATTCGGCGCATGAAGATCCCGCCGAAGGTGTGGGGATACGGGATATATGGGAAAGGATGGATAAGGAGAAGTTCGAGATATTTGGGTTTGTTGAAAAAAGCAAGATACCCGGATATATAGCCGGGATCGTGAAGGAAAACGATACGGTGCTTATACTGGGAGCGGGGGACATAAGGGAAATAGCTGTCCCCGTACTCAAAGAAATAGCCGAGGCCAGGAATGATAACGGACGATGACAGGAATGCCCTTGCGGACTATTGCAGAGATGCGGGGGATATCATATTTTTTGGTGAGCCTTTGGCTCCGCGCAGCGCCATCGCGGTGGGCGGCCGCGGTGCGGTCTGGGTAGAGCCGAGGAACGAAGAGACTCTGGTCGGCCTGATCAGGCTTTTGGCCGAGCGTGGAGTGCGGCGTATGGTAGTCGGAGCAGGGAGTAACATCCTTTTTCCGGACGCGGAACTGGAGACCGTCCTTATTAAGCTGAACAGCCCATATTTTATGGAAGAGGACCTGGGAGACACTATGGTAACGGCGCGGGCGGGGGTCTCCCTGCCGTCACTCATCTCCACGACGTGCAGCAACGGTCTTGCCGGTCTGGAAGGTCTTGTGGGTATACCCGCTACGGTGGGCGGAGCGGTGTTCATGAACGCTTCCTACCGCACGAAGATAAGCGATATGCTTGTACGAGTCAGAGTGGTGGACCCGGACGGGGAGGCGAGGTGGGTAGGTAAGAGGGAAATAGATTTCGCCTGGCACTGGTCTTCGCTAAGCGATGAAAAGGATGTTATAACGGAAGCGGTTTTCGAGTTCGAAGAAGAGGACCCCAGGGAGCTTGAATCAAGGCTTAAGAATTATTTTGTTGAAAAGATGGAGAGGCAGCCCCTTGAAGGCAAAAGCCTGGGCTGCATATTCCGCAATCCTGAAGGAGCGGGAAAGGCCGCCGGACAGCTGATAGATTCCGCAGGGATGAAGGGGCTCACCCACGGCGGGGCGAAAGTGTCCGAAAAACACGCGAATTTTATAATGAATTCCGGAGGAGCAAAAGCTTCGGATGTTATGTCCCTTATGTACGATATAAGGAAGAAAGTGAAAGAAAAGTTCTCGGTGGACCTGGAGTCGGAGATAAGGATATTGTGATAGTGAACGGGAAACTGTGAGCTGGGAATTGGGAATAGGGAAGAGGGAATTGTAGAGAATAAGGTTGAGGTTAAGGTT
>CAZUYM010000023.1:2854-14627 GCA_964624805.1 uncultured Planctomycetia bacterium | reverse complement strand
AAACTATTCCTTTACCTCCAAAGTAGTTTCTAATATAATATTACTTCATAATACTGTTATTAAGCTGTGCCTACAAGAAGGTGTTATTCATGAGACAGCCTGTTGTTTCGGGTCAATTCTATCCGGCTGACCCCGGGATCCTTTCCAGGGATTTGGATGCGATGGTGCCCGCTAATGTGGCTAAGATAAACGCTGTAGGCGCGGTCGTACCTCATGCAGGGTATATGTATTCCGGTATGGTAGCGGGAGAGGTATACGCGCGTTTGATGCCGAAGGCTTCTTATGTGATCCTCAGCCCCAATCATACGGGTAACGGTGCCCGGTTCTCCGCCAGCCCGGAGTCCTGGATGACGCCTCTGGGGGAAGTGGATCTGGATGTGGAATTGTTGGAGAGCATCGCTGGCAACACAGGTCTTCTTGAATCGGACCAGGCGGCTCACGCGCGGGAGCACTCTATCGAAGTGCAGCTTCCCTTTATTCAGAAAATATCCAAAGGATCCAAGGTGGTGCCGATTACCGTAAGCTGGGGAAATATTGAGGAATATTCCGAGCTGGCAGCTGCCATAACTGCCGCGATAGCCGCTACAGGCAGAGATGCTATGATAATAGCCTCAAGCGACATGACCCATTACGAACCCAGGACTTTAGCAGGAGAGAAGGACGCCGAGGCGATCGAGGCGGTGTTGGAGCTAGATGCCGGAAAACTCCTGAATGTTGTTGAGTCCAGGAAGATATCGATGTGCGGGTGTGTGCCTACTGCTATAATGCTTATGAGCGCTAAAGGTATGGGAGCGCATAAGGCGGAACTCATAAAATATACCGATTCAGGGGAAGTTTCAGGGGATACTGATGAGGTCGTAGGTTATGCGGGAATAGTGGTATCATAACGGACGTTGTAAAAGAAGGCGGAGTTTAATATGTTCGATCTATTCAAAAAAAAGAAGCTAGTTCTGGCTTTGGGAGGCGGCAGCGCCAGAGGGTTATGTAATATAGGCGTTCTTAAAGTGCTCGAGAGACATTTTGGCAGGGATAAGATGCCTTTTGATATGATAGTGGGCACCAGCATAGGAAGTCTTATCGGTGGCGCTTATTGCAGCGGAATGCCGATAGAAGAGCTCGAGCATCGGGCTCAGGGGTTTACCTGGCAGAAACTGGTTGATGCGGGCATATATCCTACCGGCATGATAAAAGGTGATAAGCTGGAGGGGATCATATCCGAATGTGTCGGAGGTCGACGGGTGGAGGACACGAATATACCGTTCGCGTTAACGACCGTAGATATAGAAACGGGAGAGGAGCTTACTCATACTTCGGGCGATATGGTCAAGCTTATCCGGGCGAGCTGCTCCTGGCCGGGGATATTCTCAGCCGTGGACGTAGACGGCAGGATGCTTGCGGACGGAGGTGTGCGCAACAGTATTCCCACAAAGGCCGCGCTTGAGTTGGGAGCGACTTTTATTCTGGCGGTCAATCCCGGTTTTGCCGTGAAGAACCAGAAGGTTACCAACGTTATACAGGCGATAATACAGTCGGTACAGATCATGGGCGAGGAACTTAACGCGTATCAGTCGACTGCGGCAAACATAACGATAAAACCGGATCTCAAAGAAATAGATCAGTTTGAGTTTGATAAGGCCTCAGAGATAATAAAACATGGGGAAATAGCCGCAGAGAACAGCATGAAGGAAATAATCAAAAAACTGGGATAAGTCACGAAGCTGGAGGATAAGATGGTCGAAAATAGTTCAAAAGAAGCGATGAAGGTAGATTTTACGGGGTTCCTGTCGGGCCTTATGGCGGAGGGGCTCATAGCTATGGGTGTGATAGAGCATCCGCATGATCAGAAAATGCATAAAGACCTCAGGCACGCGACGATGGTGATAGATACGATCGCTCTTTTGAAAGAGAAAACGGCGGGTAATCTGTCGAAAGAAGAATCTGACGCGATCGAAGGAGCTCTTCATCAGCTGAGGATGATGTATGTCGCGGCGGGAAACACCTCTTCCGAAGAGAAAACAGTAGAGTCCAAGCCGGCAGAAAAAGTTGCGGAGGGCGACGAAAAAGAAAATTCTCAGGAATAACTTATGAAGAAACATTTATCCACGATAGCCCGTCTGGTAGTTAGTTTTGGATTGCTCGGATTTCTTTTCTGGTTTATGAGGGGAGAGTTTAAGGGTATTTGCCAGACGATGGCGGGGTGCAGTATCCGTCTGATCTTGACTGCTGCACTTCTTTTTTTTGGAATGGTCCTGGTTTTAAGCTGGAGGCTTAAGGTGGTCTTCGACGGGGAAGACCTGGTTTTGCCGTTCATGGAAGCGCTGCAGCTGACCGTGGTAGGATATTTTTTCAACAATTTTATGCCGACTGCCGTCGGGGGAGACATCATAAAGGCGCATTACGCGGGGCGGTTCAACGGGAAAAAGCTGCAGTCTTATGCCAGTGTTCTTATGGATCGTCTTATCGGCCTTTTTACCATACTGATAATAGCTGGAGTGGCTCTTTTTGTTGATAAGGGGAGGTTTCAGGTAGCGGCACTCAAACCTCTGGTGATCGCGCTTCTGGCCCTCGGGATATCGGGGTTCGTTATCGCGACGAACCGGGCTGTAGCTATGTTTATGGAGGGCCTTTTCGCGAGAATGAAGATGTTTGGTCTGGGCGAGAAGCTTCGTGCCATCTACAGCATAGTCCACGATTATCGAAACAGGCACAGTGTCGTCATTAAGGCATCTATACTCTCCGGGGTCGCCCAATGTACATATTATGTGATAGTGTATATATGTTTTGTTGCCCTGGGTGCAGAAGTATCTCTGGGTAATATTTTTCTAATAATGCCCGTGGTCATTTTTATCAGCATGATACCCTCTATCGGGGGGCTCGGTGTGAGGGAAGGCGCTATGCTTGCTTTTTTCTCGCCGCTGGCGGGAAGAGAAGCGGCTTTTGCTGTAAGCCTTTTGCTCCTTGCGGGACTTTTTATTGTGAGTTTTTTCGGCGGCATGGTATATCTCTGGTGGGGAGCTGTCAGGGGTGAAGGGATAAAAGGAGCGGCAGAGGAAGGCGAGGAGGAACTGGGGGAACTGGCTTCACGCGAGGATATCTGATTTAACGGTCATCTTTTTAAAGGAGGAATAATATGTCAAAGATACTGGTCATACATGGTCCCAACCTGGACCTTCTTGGTAAAAGGGAGACTGATATCTACGGCGAGGATACGATAGAAAGCATAAACGAGTCGATAAGGAAAGAGGCCGAAAGTTCATCTCTGGAGGTCGAATTTTTCCAGTCTAATCACGAGGGAGACATTGTCGATAAAATAAACCAGACAGAGGCCGTAGGTATACTTATAAACCCCGCGGCATATACCCACACGAGCGTTGCTATACACGACGCGCTCAGGGCTAAGCAAGTTCCCACGGTCGAAGTGCATCTTTCGAACATATATGCCAGGGAAGAGTTCAGGCATAAGTCTCTGATAGCTCCCGTAGCTACCGGACAGATAAGCGGCTTCGGTCCCGAAAGCTATGTCCTCGGGCTGAAAGCTCTCGCGGGGATAATTAATGGGGGATAAAGATAAGAGGCAGGAAAGCGTACTGAGGCGGATCAAGTCACGCCTGAAGCTTGATAAACTGGATGCTTTTCTTTTCAGCGACGGGTACGATATCAGTTATTTGACAGGATTTTATACCGGAGGGGTTTTGCTTCTGGTGTCCGGGGGCAGAAGGCCTGTTCTTTTTGTGGACAGGATGAACAGGACGCTGCTTGAGAGATCGGTAAAAGGAAAGAAACTGGAAGTGGTCTCGGGGGCCGGTTCAGCGGCAGCCGCTTTTGTCGGCTATGTAAAGGGCCTCCCGGCGTCCAGGATAGGTTTTGATCCCGAGGCGCTGACGGTTGGCTCTTACGGCAGGTTGTCGGCTGCCCTGGGGAAGAGCAAACTTCTGCCCGCGGAAGGCCTTACATCTCCCAGGGTGATAAACTCGGCAAGGGCGATAAAGTCTCCGGAAGAGGCAAAGATCATGCGGCGGGCCGCGAGGGAGACAATCCTGATATGGCGTGAGGTGGAAGGTAAGATACGTCCGGGCATGACCGAGATAGCGATAGCTGATATGGTGGATATACTTATCCGGCTGAAAGGGTTTGAAAATTCCTTTCCCACGATAGCTGCGGCCGGAAAGAATACCGCTTATCCGCACGCGGTCCCGACATCAAAAAAACTTATGGCCGGAGAGCATGTTCTTGTGGATTTTGGTATCCGGTATAAAGGGTACTGTTCTGACTTGACAAGAATATACTACAAAGGTAGAATAAACCGACAAATCGAGGATTTTCTGGGATATGTCACCCTGGCGCAGAAAACCGCCATAAAGCATATCAAACCCGGGGCGAAAATAGGCAGTGCGGTAGCTATAGCTTTTAAAGTGTTTAAAGAAAACAAGTTACAGGATTTCAACATACATGCATTGGGGCACGGGGTAGGTCTTGAGGTTCATGAAAGTCCATTTCTCCGTGAAGGTTCACCTGAGACTTTCAAGAAGGGCATGGTGGTCACCGTAGAACCGGGGCTTTATAGACCGGGTACGGGGGGCATACGTATAGAGGATATGGTCCTGGTAACAGAAAAAGGATGTGAGGTGTTGACGAAATGATAAAGGCGGGACAGTTAAGACCGGGGAGTATACTCAACTATAACGGGCAGCTTCATGAGGTGATTGAATCTCAGCATGTTAAGCCGGGAAAAGGCGGAGCTTTTATAAAGGCAAAACTCAAGAATCTTACCACGGGATCTATCATATCAGAGACGTTGAGGCCCGAAGATACTTTTGAAGACGCTTTTATTGAACAGAAACAGATGCAGTATCTTTACAAGGACGACCATGGTTACTGCTTTATGGATGAGACGACTTTTGAGCAGATACACGTATCTGGAGAGATAATCGGCGACAAAGTGGACTATCTTAAAGAGAATATGTCGGTTACGGCAAAATTGTATAATGATGAAGTGCTTACAGTGGATCCGCCGATGCATGTTGTGCTGAAGATAGTACAGACCGACCCCGGGTTCAGGGGCGATACTGTTTCGGGGGCGACAAAACCCGCTACGCTTGAAACCGGCAAGGTGGTCAAGGTCCCTCTTTTTGTTGAAGAAGGACAGCTTGTAAGAGTAGATACCCGTACCGGGGATTATATAGAACGCGCGTAACAGGTCAGCAGCGGAAGACTGCCGATTTTTAACTGTATAGAAGGGGAGAATATGAACATCAAAAAGATTAAAGAACTGGTTGACCTGATGAACGAGAACGGCCTTACTGAGGTAGAGATAGAACAGGAGGGTATGAAGGTAAAACTCACCAAGAGAGCGCAGGGTGTTGTTGAGCAGGTCGTGACTTCCTCCGCGGCAACGTCTCCGGCTGCTCCTCAGGCGGCAGCTCCTGAAGCTCCCAAAGATGAGAAAAGTAACCGTAAAGAGATAAAATCTCCCATGGTGGGAACGTTCTACAGGTCGCCCGCGCCTGACGCGGACGATTATGTTAAGGTAGGCGACGTTATTCAGAAGGGGGATGTTCTCTGCATAGTTGAGGCGATGAAACTGATGAACGAAGTAAAAGCCGAATTCGGAGGCAGAATAGTGGAGATAGCTGTCGAGAATGCGGAGCCCGTTGAATATGGACAGACCATGTTCGTCGTAGAACCGGTATAAATTTCACAACAGTAAGGATCTAGAGGATCATGTTTTCGAGGATACTAATAGCGAACCGCGGAGAAATAGCACTCAGAATAATCAGGGCCTGCAAAGAAATGGGCATAAAGACGGTCACCGTTTATTCGGAGGCTGATGCCAACGCTCTTCACGTAAAGCTTGCCGATGAATCCGTATGTATAGGCAAAGCCCTGCCGGCCAGCAGTTATCTTAACATCCCCAGTATAATAAGTGTCGCCGAGATCACGGATGTAGAAGCCATACATCCGGGTTACGGGTTTCTCGCGGAGGACGCCCATTTTGCGGAGATCTGCGAGTCATGCCAGATAAAATTTATCGGCCCGACGCCTGAAAACATGAAACTGATGGGCGACAAGATGTCGGCCAAAGACACTATGAAGAAGAACGGAATACCTGTCATACCGGGTTCCGACAGCATCCTGGCGAGTAAAGAGGACGCGTTAAAGGAAGCCAAAAAGATAGGATATCCGGTTATCATCAAAGCATCCGCCGGAGGCGGAGGGAAGGGCATGAGGGTGTGTCATAACGACATACGTCTGGTAAGCGCTTTTCTTACCGCTAAGAGTGAGGCCGAAGCCTCTTTCGGTAATTCCGAAGTTTATATGGAAAAATATATCGAAGCTCCCAGGCACATAGAAATACAGATAATGGCTGACGAGAAGGGAAACGTTGTCCACCTCGGGGAGAGAGATTGCACTATACAGCGCCGCCATCAGAAACTTATAGAAGAAGCGCCGTCAATATGCCTGGACGAAAAAATGCGGAAAGCTATGGGGGACGCCGCCGTTAAGGGGGCGAAAGCAGTGAATTACAGAGGAGCCGGGACTGTAGAGTTCCTCCTGGATGGTAATGACTATTATTTTATGGAGATGAATACCCGAATACAGGTAGAACACCCTGTCACGGAGATGGTCACGGGAGTCGATCTTATCAAGGAACAGATAAGGGTCGCCGCGGGAGAGAAGCTTTCTTTCACCCAGGAAGACATAAAGATCAAAGGGCATGCTATAGAATGCCGTATAAACGCGGAAGACCCCGAGCATGATTTTCGTCCCTGCCCAGGAAAAATAACCGCGCTTAATCTTCCCGGGGGTCGCGGGATAAGGGTAGATACAAGCGTTTATTGCGGATATGAGATCCCGCCGTTCTATGATTCCATGATAGCAAAAATTATCGCGTATGGCGATGACCGTGATGAGGCGATAAATATTATGTTGAGAGCCCTGGATGAGTTTTTTGTGGAACCTATCAAGACCACGGCTGATTTTCACAAAAAAGTCCTTATTGACGGGGATTTCAGGGACGGGAACGTTTCTACGCATTTTGTAGAGCGGTTCTTTCCCAAAGAAGATAAATAAGAGCAGATCTTCCCGCCGCGTATTAGTACCGAGACCTTAAATATGATCCTATTTTTCCGAAGGGAGGAAACATGAAATTTATCAAGAAGTTGTGCCTGGCAGTATACCTGATAATAATGGTATGTGTCGGAGGTGTGCTGGTGGTTATATCTCTGAATGTCACACCGGCCGAAACGTGGATCGACGCGATAAACCTCATATACAGTTCTGTATATACGCAGGTAGCCGCGGGGGTCGCCGGGCTGATCCTCATCCTGGTGGGTGTAATAGGGCCATACAAGGCTGCCAGAAAATTGAACAGGGATAAGATAATAACTTTCCAGAATCCTGACGGTGAGGTTACGGTGGCTCTGTCGGCGATAGAGAATTTTGTTTTGAGGGTTGCAAAGGACATTCCCGGAATAAAGGACGTAAAGTCCCGGGTCGATGTTAACAAGAAGGGCATAAATATAACGAGTTTTGTCTCTATCGAAGCGGGGACAAATATTCCTGAAGCTACCGAACAGATACAGATGCTGGTCAAAGCCAGGGTGCAGGATATGCTCGGGGTGGAAGAGAGTATCAACATAAAGATGCACATAAACAAGATCATGAAAGGTTCTCAAGGGTCAGCTGTTCCGGAGGAAGAAGAGCCGGCAGGATCACATGTTCCGTTCAGGGAAATGTAATAAGAGCGGGGAATAGGGAATAGGGAATAGAGAGTGAGGGTGCTATGGATACTGAAAAGCAGATAAAAGAGATACTCGAGAGCAGTATCAGCGCAAAGCAGGAGTTTCTTTCAGACGATGGGAATATCTCCGCGATCAGGAATGCCGCTACGGCAGTCGAGGGATGTCTCAGGCGTGGCGGGAAAATCCTCGTCTTCGGGAACGGCGGAAGTGCCGCGGACAGCCAGCATTTGGCGGCGGAGCTTGTCGTGAGGTTCGAAAAGGAAAGAGAAGCTCTTGCATGCATAGCTCTGACTACAGATACGTCGATACTTACAGCGTTGGCTAACGACTATGCTTTTGACAAAGTATTCAGCAGACAGGTAGAAGCTCTTGCGGGTCCGGAAGATATGGTGATAGCGATATCCACCAGCGGAAGATCACCCAATGTACTTGAGGGAGTCAGGGCCGCGCGGAAAAAGAACATCCCGGTAATGGTGCTGACGGGAAAAGACGGCGGAGAACTTATCAAAGAAGCGGATATAGCTGTTCTCGTTAAGGCTGAAAATACGGCACGTATACAGGAAGTGCACGTAACCGTGATACACATAATATGCTCTCTTGTGGAAGGATCGTTCGTCCAATGAAGGACAAAATAAGAACACGCGAGGAAACGGGGAGAATCGTCTCAAGGGAAAAGAAGGCCGGCAAAAAGGTTGGGTTCACTAACGGATGTTTTGACATACTTCATCTTGGACATGTGCGATATCTTCAAGAGACGAAGAATGACTGCGACGTACTGGTGGTGGGGCTTAACAGTGATGTATCGGTAAGGCGCCTTAAGGGCGATGAAAGACCGATGAACGCGCAGGATTCGCGGGCGGAAGTGCTTGCGGCGCTTGAGAGCGTTGATCTGGTGACAATTTTTGATGAAGACACGCCCGAAGATCTGATAAAAATGCTTACTCCGGATATGCTTTTTAAGGGAGGGGACTGGAAGGAAGAGGAAATAGTCGGTGCGGAACATGTTAAAGGCTCCGGAGGCAGAGTAAAGGTCATCCCCTACGTGGAAGGTTATTCCACCACGAAGTTTATCGAGAAAATAAAGAAAGAAGAGAGTTCGTAGTTCGTCGTTCATAGTCGATGAACAATGAACTGAAGCGAACGTAGTGAGCGTTCTGAGAACTAATAATGGATAAAGGTGTTTACAGAATAATAGACGCTAACCTTAACCGGGTAATGGAGGGGTTGCGCGTATGTGAAGATATAACACGGTTTTCCTCAGACAATGAGGTTCTTACCAGGAAGCTTAAGGATCTCAGGCACGAGGTTTTTGATACAGTAAAGGACCTCAGAAAAGAATATCTCGAAGAATTGGTCTCCTCCAGGGATCTTAACGATGTGGGCATCCCGTCTACGAAGTCTGAAAAGACCAGAGAGAACCTGGTCGATCTTTTTCTCGCGAACACCCAGAGGGGAAAAGAATCACTGCGCGTGCTTGAAGAGGTACTGAAGCTTTTCGACGGAGAAATGTCACAGAAATTTAAAAAGTTCAGGTTTAAGCTGTATGAAATTGAAAAGGCGGCGGTCGGGGAGCTGGAGACCCTGATGTCCGAATAGAATAAAGGCAGAGATATGATAAAAGTAAAAGAAACGGTACTTAAGAACGCCCTCAAGCTTGAAGATATCCCGCTATGCGATATAAAGAAAGGGCTTCTTGACGGTACAATAGTTGTTCCGAACAACAATAATCACGATATTCCCAGGCCCTGTGCTGTCGGCAAAGGCACAAAGACTAAAGTGAATGCCAACTTCGGGCTTTCGCCTGACGCGTCAAACATGGATCTCGAAATGGAAAAAATGGCAATGGCGGTGTCCACAGGCGCTGACGCCGTTATGGACCTTTCAACAGGACCACTGCTTGGAAAGATGCGTAAAAAGGTGCTAGCCGAGTGTCCTGTGCCGCTGGGAACGGTTCCTGTGTACGAATTAGCATGCATTAAAGAAAAAGATTTTCTTTCTATGAGGGAAGATGATTTTATTGATGTCCTCTGGAAACAGGCGGAAGAAGGCGTGGACTTCTTCACCATACATTCCGGTATAAACCTGGAGGCCACGAAACTTATCAGACAGAAACCCAGGATCATGAACGTTGTGAGCCGGGGAGGGGCGCTTCTTTCGTCGTGGATGATGAAGACAGGCAGGGAGAACCCGTTTCTTTCCAGGTTCGATGATGTCATAAAGATAGCAAAACAGCATAATGTTACACTGAGCCTGGGGGACAGTTTGAGACCCGGTTCTATAGCCGATGCTACCGACAGGCTGCAGATTCAGGAACTTCTTGTTCTTGGAGGGCAGCAGCAGCAGGCGCTTGCCGGCGGTGTGCAGGTCATGATAGAGGGACCCGGGCATGTCCCGCTTGACCAGATAGAGGCTAACGTGCGTCTGCAGAAATCGGTTTGTCACGGAGCGCCGTTCTATGTGCTGGGGCCGCTGGTTACCGATTCCGCACCCGGATATGATCACATAGTAGGAGCAATAGGCGGGGCAATAGCCGCGTGGCATGGCGCTGATTTTCTGTGTTATGTGACGCCGGCTGAACACTTAAGACTGCCTGATGTTGAGGATGTGCGTCAGGGTGTTATGGCATCGAAGATAGCGGCGCATGCCGCGGATATAGTGAAAGGGATACCTTCTGCTATTCAAAGAGACATCGATATGTCGAAAGCCCGCGCTAAAAGGGACTGGGATACACAATTCAAACTTGCGCTGGACCCGGACCTTCCGGGCAAAAAGAGAGACGGGGCGCCGCCTAAAGAGTCGGACGTCTGCTCGATGTGCTCAGAATACTGTTCGATAAAGATCACAGAAGAAAGCATAGAAGCCAGGAACAAGAGCCAGCTTTAATGAAAGGCATGATATGAGACTGACAGTTATAGGATCTACCGCGCTGGACAGCATAGAGACTCCGTTCGGAAAGAAGAAGGATATTCTCGGGGGGTCAGCTACATATTCGTCCATAAGCGCGTCTTTTTTTACTCCGGTCAACCTTATAAGCGTAGTGGGGGAGGATTTTCCGGAAAAATACGTAAAGATGTTCAATAAGCGCAAAATAGACACCGATGGTCTTGAACGTAAAAAGGGTAAGACGTTCAGGTGGAAAGCAAAATACCACTATGATATGAGCTACGCGGAGACGCTCGCGACCAAGCTCGGCGTGTTTGATGGGTTTCGGCCCGTAATACCGTCAACGGTAAGGCCGGACTCAAATCTTCTGCTGGCGAATATTGATCCGCATCTTCAGAGTTATATTTTTCATCAGATAAAACCAACAGGTCTCGTCGCGTGCGACACGATGAACCTCTGGATAGATACCAGCCGGAAGGAACTCCTGAAGCTGCTCAAAAAAGTGGATATTTTTCTTCTTAATGACGCCGAAGCAAGACAGCTTTCCGGCGAGACTAACCTTCTGGACGCGGCGCGCTTTATCGCAGCGAGAGGCGTTAAGATGACGGTTATAAAGAAGGGCGAGCACGGAGCGCTTTTCTTTTCGGATGGTCTGAGGTTTATGGTGCCGGCCTATCTTTTAGAGACCATAAAGGATCCGACAGGAGCGGGGGATACTTTCGCCGGTGGTATGCTCGGTTACCTTTCGAAACATAAAAAAATTACCGACGGGGTATTGAGAAGGTCACTTGTCTATGGTAGTATAATGGCGTCTTTCGCCGTAGAGAGGTTTTCCGCGGACGGACTGCTTAAGACCAACCCTTCTGACATACGCAAGAGGGTAAGGCACTTTGAAAAACTTACGAAGTTTTAGTGAGGATATAATTTATGGAGTGAAGCGACATAAGTTATATGGCCGAACTAACCCCGCCCTTTTATTTATTGGAATCTTCGATTCTAAATAGTTTAAAAGGGCGGGGTAAATTCGACTGAAAGACTTATGTCACGTTGTTACATAAGTCTTAGTCTCATTTTGCGAGTGTAGTACAGTGGTAGTACTCCAGCTTCCCAAGCTGGCTACGGGAGTTCGATTCTCCTCACTCGCTCCA
>CAZUYM010000023.1:0-2754 GCA_964624805.1 uncultured Planctomycetia bacterium | reverse complement strand
TTCAGGGGGAATCTCAGATCTTGGAACTCGCACAGGACACATCCCAGCTGTATGAAGGAATGCTCTACTCTCCGCGAGCAAAACTAAATACTAAATACCGAATACTAAATACGAAAGTAGCGCTCATACTTGTCATTCCCTCCATTGTCAGATATATTATACGTAGTTTTAATTTACAAACCTAAAAAGCGAGGTAGATGTGAATAAGAGTCCGGCTGTTTTTCTGATAATGATACTTTTTATTTCCGGATGTACCACAGCGCCCCCGTCACAGGACAGGATGAATTTTGTTATGGACCCGTGGGTTAAGAACAGCGCGAAGAACCTGATAGCTCTTGCAGGGGAACCTGATGAAATAACGTCTGACGGGAATAACGGAGAGATACTCATATACAACAGGTATGTCGACCTGGGGGAGGGTTCCGGGCAGATCTTGAACGAAAATGCCGGTTTTGTGAGTTATACAAACGCGAACCTGAGAAAAGCATATGCCAGAAAAATGTTTTATGTCGATCCCAAGGGGATCATATACGATTGGAAGGCGGAGGCTATAGAGAAATAGATTGCAGATGTCAGATCGTAGATTTCAGATAACATCCAACAGCTAACTCCCGATTTTTCTCTATTAAATCGTTGCATACAAGTACACACCGTACTATAATATGTAAACGCAATTATGTTTATTGCTGTATTCACGTAAGAATAAGGGGGATAAGATGAAAAAGTTAATGGCACTTATGGTTGTAATGGCGATGGTGATAGTCTTTGTCGCGCCGGTTGTTTCGGCTGCGGACAAAAATCCCGCAGAGTACACCGGTAACGTTGTTACTGGTACCGTGAACACCGTTGGAGAAGCCGCGAAAGGTACGACTGAGACGGCGGTAAGCCCGATAGTCGCTTTCTGGAGAAGCCTGATAGGTAAAGGCACGCCAGACAAGATAATTACCGATCCGATCAACACGGGCGGCACGACTGTTAAGAATGCCGCGGTCAACACCGGCAAGACGGTCGTTGGCGACAAGGTTGAGTAGATCTTACAGATCTTAAGAGAATAACAAAAAAGCCAGGTTTCAAAATTTTGAGGCCTGGCTTTTTTTGTATAGGGCTCAATACTGGTATTCAGCATATAGTATTCAGTATTTAGTCAGCTGATGATTGTCCACCTGCCAGATCAAATCCAAAAAACAAAATCCAAATAACAAATGAAATCCAAATGACAAAATCCGAAAGTAGCGTTCCTTTTGGATTTGGGATTTTAATGATTCCCTTGGATTTTGGGCTTAGAATTTTGGGTTTAATTGCTGTGCCGGGCACCATTCCCAATCCCCACTTCTCTATTCCCAGCTTACAGTTTACTGTTCACAATATTCTGTTCCACGAAACAACATTTGCCATATCACTATTATAGTAATATAATAATAAAAATAATTCATCAAACCCGGGTGACTTAAAATGCCAATAAAAACATCCAGTCTTTTTATAATTTTTTCCCTTATTTTCTCTGCAAATATTATATCATCCGCTCAAATTTTAGATGCTGACAGGCGTCGGGATAGGCCTGTCCAGACGCGAGAGGAAGGTGATACGACGTATTATTTCGATTCAGAAGGAAGAAAAAGAGGGTATTCGCGCACCGAGGGAGACGTCACTTATGATTTCGGCCCGCAGGGACAGCAACGGGGGTTCTCCCGCCAAGAGGGTGGAGTGACATACAAATACGGGAACAAGGGGCAGGATAGAGGCTATTTTCTCGAGAAACCTGAAGAGGAACAGGTGCCCCAGCCGGAGGCAAGCGGAAGCCCGGAACAAGGTCAGTCAGGTGGGTTTCCCATGGAAGCTGAAGGAAGGTTCTGGGGGTTCTCGGGACCTGAACCGGAAGAAAACAGCAATGAGGTTTCGTCACCTGAAACGGAGGGGAAATGAAACGTAAGGGCGCATTTTTTAATCTTCTTTTTTCGCTGATCTTCATACTCGTGGTATATCCCGAAGTTGAGGGAAAGGCCTGGGGTGGAAAATTTTTTGCCGCGTTCTTCTCTTGGGTTATGGTGTCGGCAGTGTATTTTGTCAGCAGGGAGAATAAAAAGAATTTTGTTATCTCTCTAATATTAGGCATTCCTGCGGTAGCATTTATGTGGATGGAGCAGTTCATACAGAGTGACATTCTGGACGTAGTAATGTTCAGCCTGATGACCGCATTCACTTTTTTCGCGTTCTGGTGTGTTCTTCTCTATATCATGCGTTCGGAAAAGGTCACCGCGAATACGCTAGCAGGAGCGGCCAGCGCGTATCTTCTCCTGGGAATAAGCTGGGGATTCCTATACACATTGATCGAATATCTGACTCCGGGATCCTTTGTCATACCTGAGACATTGACATCGACCACCGTCCAGAATGTGATAGCTACTGATTGGGACTGGGCGATCTTTCATTATTTCAGTTTTTCCACATTAACGACCCTTGGGTACGGAGATATCACTCCTGTCAGTTCGCGCGCGCAATCGCTGGCTCTTATAGAGGCGGTCTCAGGCGTCCTATTTACGGCGCTTCTTGTATCCCGCCTGGTCGGTATGTATCTTTACGGTCTCAAGGAAGGAGATAAAAGGTCCTGATGAAAAAATAGTTTTAGTTTTCCTGCCCGCAGACGCGCGATGATGTCAAGAAATCATTTTAGAAGCATCCGCAAAAAAACAAAAAATATTCAGTCGTATTTATTGACAGTGATAATCAAATAATATAATATGGTCTTCGCGCCAC
>CAZUYM010000022.1:0-14656 GCA_964624805.1 uncultured Planctomycetia bacterium | reverse complement strand
ATGGCGGGATATTCGCTTAAATATCTTGCAGATAAGGCGATCAAAAAAAATCCGCTTAAACTTGAAAAAGGAAAAGTATAATGCAAAAGATATATCTCGATTCTAACGCTACTACGCAAGTCCATCCTGAAGTGATAGAGGCCATGGTGCCGTTCTTTGGCGAGATCTACGGGAACGCTTCGAGTGTTCATCTGTTCGGACGTGAAGCGAAAAAGCATCTTGAAAAAGCCAGAGCCCAGGTGGCGAAGATGATTAACGCGGCTTCTCCCGATGAAATAGTGTTCACGAGCGGCGGTACAGAGTCGGATAATTACGCGATACGGGGCACAGTAGAAGCGTTGAAAGACAAGGGAAACCATATCATCACGTCATCCGTCGAGCACCCGGCGGTACTCAACACCTGCAAGTATCTTGAAAAGCAGGGATTCGAAGTGACATATCTGGGTGTTGACGAATACGGGATCGTCGACCTGGAAGAATTAAAGAAAAGTATAACCGACAAGACCATCCTCATAACCATTATGGCGGCGAACAATGAGACCGGGACTATCATGCCGATAGACGAGATATCCGCGATAGCGAAGGACAAGGGAGTAATATTCCACAGTGACGCAGTGCAATACGCGGGCAAGATGCCGCTTGATGTTCAGAAAACGCGCATCGACCTTATATCTATGTCAGGGCATAAAATAAACGGCCCCAAAGGGGTCGGAGCTCTTTACATAAGGAAGGGTACGAAACTGGCTAAATTTATGTACGGAGGACATCAGGAAAAAGGCAGAAGGCCCGGTACGGAAAATGTTCCCGGTATCGTAGGTTTTGGCAAGGCATGTGAGATAGATTTCACAAAGGGGCGGGAGAATTATGCCAGAGTGCAAAAACTGAGGGATAAACTGCACGAACGCATACAGGCAGAGATAAAGATGACGAGGCTTAACGGGCATCCCGAAAAAAGACTGCCGAATACGCTGAATATAGGATTCGATTATCTTGAAGGAGAATCGATACTCTTGAGTCTTGATCTTGAAGGTATCGCGGTCTCTACCGGATCTGCTTGCACCTCGGGCAGTCTCGAACCGTCGCATGTGCTTATGAGCATGGGGATAGACGCATTATATTCGCAGGGGTCGGTAAGGTTTTCGTTCAGCATTTTTAATACGGAAGAAGAGATAGGCTATGTTATGGAAAAATTGCCCGCGATCATAGCAAGATTGAGGGCCATGAGCCCGGTGTACCCGGGGGATAAATAAGGAGCAGGAGAAATGTCAGAATATTCAGAAATAGTGATGGAACATTTCAGCAATCCTCGCAATGTGGGCGAAATGGAGGATCCCTCAGGCAAAGGCAAGGTCGGGAATCCCGTTTGCGGGGATATCATGGAATTGTTCATAAAAGTCGACGAGAATGAGGTCATACAGGATGCCAAATTCAGGACTTTCGGTTGCGGTGCCGCGATAGCCTCGAGTTCTATACTGACCGAGATGATAAAGGGCAAGACCATAGAAGAGGCGCGTAAAATATCCAATAAAGCGGTAATTGACGCACTTGGCGGTCTGCCTCAGTTGAAAAGGCACTGCTCGGTGCTGGCGGAAGAGGCCCTGAATAAGGCCATTGACGACTATACTGCTAAGAAAACAGCGTAACTATAACGAAACAAACGACTTATGATATTTTGAAGCCACACCTGGGGAGGGTGTGAAAAATATAGGAATATCAAAACTATTATAGTATAATATTATGGACGATCAGTTAGAAATGCGGAAACAGAAGGATTTAATTAGAGAGGAGACAATCAGGCGTCTGCGGGATCAGGATCCCTTGAAGAGGGAGGAAAAGAGCAGGGTAATACAGGAAAAGCTCCTTTCCAGCGAAGAATTCCGGGTCAGCAGGACAGTCATGATCTATGTTTCATTGCCTACGGAAGTAAATACGGAATATGTAGTGTCGAAGGCATTGGAACAGGGGAAAAGGGTTGCGGTCCCGTATTTGGGACCGGACAGTGAAACGATAACAGCTTCTGAGCTTGTAGCGATAGAAAACCTGGAACAGGGACCGTACGGCATAAGTCAGCCGGTAAGCGGTCTTGAAGGGGCAGTACCTTTGGAGGAGATAGATCTTATAGTGGTTCCGGCAATAGCATACGATAACAGCAACATGAGATTGGGAAGAGGTAAGGGGTATTATGACCGATTCCTGTCTGAGCCGGCTCTATCTTCGGTGACAACAATAGGATTAGCCTTTTCATTTCAGTTGAAACAAACCCTTCCCTCTGATAGTCATGACAGACCAGTAACAATGGTCATCACAGAATAGTCCTGCTGCAAAAAAACTTATTTCGCCCTGGACACACGGCCGAGGTTTTATTTGCCGGCATGAGTGACAACCGCGATGCCCTTAATAGAAAGGGAGGATATATATGAAAATGGGAATATCAGCATCTTATCTAGGCTTTGCATTTCTCGGAGGGGTTTTCTTTTTTCTTCTGGGATATGTCTTGCGCAAATACACAGCCAAGATGAAAGTGAAACGAGCCGAGGATAACGCAAAGACGATAATCAACAACTCTAAAGTAGAAGCGGAAAGAAGGAAAAGAGAATCAATACTTGAGTCGAAGGATCTGCAGCTTAAGATGAGGGCTGAGTTCGAAGAAGAGTCCAAAGAGCGGAGGAAAGAGCTTCTTGGAATGGAAAAAAGACTCATGCAGAAAGAAGGGAACCTTGACAGGAAAGTTGAGTTTATAGACCAGAAAGAAAAAGAAGCCAAAAAAAATGAAGGGCTCCTGCGCCAGCAGAAAGACGACCTTAACAAGCACAAGGCGGACCTTGACAGGATGATACAGGAAGAAAAAGACAGGTTGCAGGAAATATCAGGTATCAGCAAAGAACAGGCCAAAAGTCTTTTGATGCAGAAGATGGAAGACGAAGCCCGCAGGGACGCGGCCTACACAATAAAAAAGGTGCAGGAAGAAACGAGAGACAAGGCGGATAGGGAAGCGCGCAAGATCGTAGGCCTGGCCATACAGAAATGCGCCGTTGATCATACGGTGGACACGACCGTAAGTGTTGTGAACCTGCCTTCTGAAGATATGAAGGGAAGGATCATAGGCCGTGAGGGACGCAATATCAGGGCGCTGGAAATGGCTACGGGAGTGGATATCATTATTGACGATACCCCCGAGGCCGTTATTATTTCAGGGTTTGATAAGTTCCGCAGGGAGATCGCGCGGATATCCCTCGAAAGACTTCTCGCGGACGGAAGGATACATCCCGGCAGGATCGAAGAGGTCGTGGAGAAAGTAAAAAAAGAGATGGAAGCCACCATCAAGGAAGAAGGAGAGAACACGCTTCTGGACCTTGGTATCCACGGTGTGCATATGGAACTGGTCAAGCTCCTGGGCAGACTCAAGTTCAGGACGAGTTACGGGCAGAACGTTCTGCAGCATTCCAAAGAAACGGCATATCTGATGGCGACCATGGCCGGAGAACTAAGGCTTGATGTCGGGTTGGCTAAAAGGATAGGCGCTCTGCACGATATCGGGAAAGCGGTTTCACATGAGCTCGAGGGATCACACGCGAAACTTGGAGCGGACATGGCAAAAAGATACGGCGAACCGGATACGGTTGTTCACGCGATAGAAGCTCATCACGGGGACATCGAACCGAGGACGCTTTTGGCAGTACTTGCGCAGGCGGCGGATGCCGTAAGCGCGAGCCGACCGGGAGCTCGGAGAGAGTCTCTCGAATCCTACATCAAAAGGCTGGATAACCTGGAAGCTATAGCCAATGAGTTCAATGGTGTAGAAAAGACCTATGCGATACAGGCGGGCAGAGAGATACGGATCATCGTTCAGCCCGAAAAAATAGACGATGCTCAGGCGGCTGTCATGGCGCAGGAAATAAAAAAGAAGATAGAAGATAGCCTGCAGTATCCCGGACAGATCAAGGTGGTTGTCATCCGGGAGATCAGGTCGATAGAATACGCGAAATGACGAGAGACCATAACTTGCGCAGCGTAAGCGAAGCAAGTTATATGGTCGAACGTCATCCCGGAAGATGCCGAAGGCAGATATCCGGGATCCAGCAAAGTAAATGTTATTTTTATGTGATCCCCGCTTCCGCGGGGATGACGTTGTCAAGAAGGGTTATATGAAGATACTATTCATCGGAGACATAGTAGGCCGTCCGGGGCGGGACGTAACCCGCAAACGGATACGGGAGTTCAGGGAAGCCAACGGCATAGATTGCGTTATAGCCAATGGTGAGAACGCTGCCGGAGGTAGCGGCATCACCCCGGGGATAGCGGAAGAACTGTTCAATAATGGGATAGACGTTCTGACGTCCGGAGACCATATCTGGAAGAAAAGAGAGATATACCCCTTTCTGGATAAGACGGATAAAGTGGTCAGGCCGCTGAACTACCCTTCGGGCGTACCCGGTAAAGGATCCACTGTGGTAAACATAGCGGGGCAGAAGATAGGGGTAGTTAACCTTATCGGCCGGGTATTTATGGATGCTGTAGATTGTCCATTCCAGAGGGCCAGGGAAGAGATAAGAGAAATTCGGAAAGAAACTCCCGTAATAGTTGTAGACATGCACGCGGAAGCGACCAGCGAGAAGGTAGCTATGGGATGGTTTCTGGACGGGACGGTTAGCGCTGTACTGGGCACGCATACTCATATCCAGACAGCGGATGAGAAAGTGCTTCCCAAGGGGACAGCGTACATCACTGATTGCGGCATGACGGGTCCCTACAATTCGGTGATAGGCCGGCAGAAGGAACTTATTATAGAACGGTTCCTGACAAACCTTCCTACCAGATTCGAGATGGCCACAGACGATATCCAGATGCACGGTGTCGTCGTAGATATAGATAACGGGACAGGTAAGGCCGGCAGCATAGAACGAGTACGGGAAAAAATGTAGCGCGATAAGCGTGCCAGGATGGATAGGGGATGGGCGAACAGAAGATCTACACGGTCTCGGAACTGACCAGGGATATACGGTCTGTACTCGAAGGAACGTTCAATGATACCTGGGTGGAGGGAGAGATTTCCAACCTGACGGTATCATCCGCAGGCCACGCTTATTTTAGCCTGAAAGACGAACAGGGATTGTTGAACTGCGTTTTGTTCAAGGGAAGCGGCCAGCGGGTAAAATTCGACATAGAAAGCGGTATGAGCGTTCTGTGCAGCGGCAAGATAAGTGTTTACGATAAAAGGGGCCAGTATCAGCTGTATGTAAACAGCATGGAACCGAGAGGTCAGGGCGGGCTGCAGCTGGCGTTTGAGCAGTTGAAACTCAAGCTGAAGAAAGAAGGCCTTTTTGACGAAGACAAAAAGAAACCTTTACCGTTTCTTCCCGCGAGGATAGGGGTGGTAACGTCTCCGACCGGAGCCGCGGTGAGAGATATAGTGAGGGTCGTCCGGAGAAGGTATGCCGGGATGGAAATAACCATACGGCCGGTTAAGGTGCAGGGCGACGGCGCCGCGGAAGAGATCGCGGACGCCATACGGGAACTTAACGAGTTTAACGCTGAAGTAGCTGCCAATAGCGAAGATGAACATCCGATAGACGTAATGATAATAGGCAGGGGAGGCGGCAGCCTCGAAGACCTGTGGGCGTTCAATGAAGAGGTCGTGGCAAGAGCTATTTTTTCGTCCGAGATACCCGTTGTAAGCGCCGTAGGCCATGAGATCGATTATACTATCTCGGATTTTGTCGCGGACTTAAGAGCCGCGACCCCGTCAGCGGCGGCGGAACTTGTGATGCCGCGAAGGGAAGATCTTGACGCGTCGCTCGCGGATGAACGCGAACGGATGCATCTTGCCGTAAAGCGAAAGATGGAGAACCTGGGGCAGGAACTTGATGAACTGAAGTCCAGCTACGTGTTGCGGGCGCCGATGAACGTGTTCCTGCGGCTGGAACAACAGGTCGATGATCTTGAAAAAGCGGCGACGACGTGTATACGGCATAAGAGGGAGATAGCGGTACGGGAACTGGGGACGGCAGCCGGCAAACTGCAGGCGCTAAGTCCTCTGTCGGTTCTGGAGAGAGGGTACAGCATCACCTTTAAGGGCGGCAAGGTTGTAAAGGGATCAGAGGACTTGGAAAAAGGAGATCAGTTATTTACCCGGCTGTCTAAAGGGCAGGTCACGAGCAGGGTGGAAGAGGTCGAGTAACAAAAGGGGCTGAGATATGGGCAAAGAGGCAAAGCCGAAAGAAGAAAGTTTCGAAAAGGGGCTTGAGAAGCTCGAAAAGATAGTAGCGGAGCTGGAGGGCGGAGATCTTTCCCTGGATTCTTCGCTGAAGAAATACGAGGAAGGCGTCAGGCTGGCGCGTATGTGTCAGGGGCAACTGGATAACGCCAAAGAGAAAATAGAGAAACTTGTAAAAAAGAGTGACGGAGCCTTCCAGAAAGAACCGTTCGACGAAGAAGAGTAGTCGGCACTAAAGAAGAAACAAAAATAATGAGCAATTTTCTTGAAAATATAAAAACGCCGCAAGACATTAAAGGGCTGAACATGAGTCAGCTGGAAGAACTTGCCGGGGAGATCAGGACAAAGATCATCGATGTCACGTCACGAAAGGGCGGACATATAGCAGCCAGTCTGGGCGCCGTGGAGCTGGCGATAGCGCTACACTATTGTTTTAACAGCCCCCGGGACAAGATAATATGGGACGTGGGGCATCAGAGTTACGCGCATAAACTGCTTACCGGAAGAGTGCGTTCTTTTGAGACGCTTCGGGAAATGGGCGGTCTGAGCGGGTTTCCGCGCGCCAAGGAAAGCGAGCACGATCCGTTCACCTGCGGGCACAGCTCTACATCTATTTCATCAGCTCTAGGACTTGCCGTGGCGAGGGATATAAAAGGTGAGGACTATAAGGTGGCGGCGGTAATAGGCGATGCCGCGCTTTCCACCGGACTGGCTTTTGAGGGGCTGAACGATGCCGGGCACAGGAAGACCAACATGATGGTCATCCTGAACGATAATGAGCAGTCTATATCGAAACCGGTAGGGGCGCTGAGCCGGTATCTCAACAACGTTATTACCAATCCGCTGTACAACAAGGTTCGGGCGGAGGCTGAAAAAGTCGTAAAGGGCATACCTAAGGTAGGCGGCCCAGCGTACAGAGCGGCAAAAAAATTCCAGGAAGGCGTGAAAAATCTCCTGGTTCCCGGGATACTTTTTGAGGAACTGGGTTTCCGCTATTTCGGCCCGATAAACGGACATAACATTGAACAGCTTGTGGCAACGATACGGAATGTCGCGGATCTGGAGGAACCGGTTTTTATACACACCATCACGAAAAAAGGTAAAGGATATAAATACGCCGAAGAGAATCCGACGGTATTTCACGGAGTTTCAGCGTTTGAGATCGACAATGGCGGGATGGCAAGCGACAAGCCCGAGGATAAAACATTTACCTGTCATTTTTCCGATAAGATACAGCGTCTCGCGGAAAAGGACAAAAAGATAGTGGCAGTTACCGCCGCTATGCCTGACGGCACAGGGCTTGCCGGGTTTGCCGAGAAGTTCCCTGAAAGGTTTTTCGATGTGGGAATAACCGAAGCGCACGCAGTCACTTTCGCGGCGGGGCTAGCGAAAGGCGGCATGAAACCGGTTGTGGCGATATATTCCACTTTTCTGCAGAGAGCATATGACCAGATGATACACGACGTAGCGCTGCAGGAACTGCCTGTAGTATTTTGTATAGACAGGGCTGGGCTGGTCGGTCGGGATGGCCCTACACATCACGGTGTGTTTGATATAGCCTACATGAGAGGCCTGCCCGGATTTATAGTGATGGCACCCAAAGACGGAGCGGAACTTGAGATGATGATGGAAAAAGCGCTGGAATGGGGCAAGCCGGTGGGGATAAGATACCCGAGGGCCAGTGCCAGAGAGCTGGTGGGCGGGTCTTCATGTGTGCCCCTCGACATAGGGAAGGCCGAAGCTCTCAGGAAGGGCAAGGACCTTACTATCCTGGCGTTGGGGAATATGGTCAACACTGCGCTCATGGCGAGCGAGGTTCTTTCCAAAAAGGGGATCGAAGCCGAGGTAATAAATGCCAGGTTCATTAAACCCCTGGACAGCACCATGCTCGAAGAGATAGCGCACAGCGGCAAGAAAATATTTACACTGGAAGAAGGCATAGCCGCAGCGGGATTCGGAGCCGCTGTCCTGGAATTTTTTGAAAGAGAAAATCTGACAGGTGTTAAGATCCGGTGCCTTGGATTGCCGGATGAGTTCATCGAACACGGGGCGAGAGAAGAGCTTCTCAGGAAATATCATCTTGCACCGGACGAAGTGGCTAATATAATAGAAGCGGAGCTCAGATAAGAAGATGGCAAAGGAAAAAGGAAAACCGGACATATCTATCGAATTATGCAAAGGGTGCAGGTTGTGTGTCGAGGTGTGCCCTCAGAAAGCGCTGGAGATGTCAGCTAAGGTCAACAACCGCGGGCTCAAATACGCGGTACTTACCGGTCCGGATAAATGTAACGGGTGCGGATTATGCGTTATTATGTGCCCGGATTGTGCCATGGAGATAGTTGGCGAAGACGAGGGAAAGGAAACAAAAACGTCATCCCGGAATCCGCGGTAGCGGATATCCGGGATCAAATGAAAGTAATATTTTTAGTGGATCCCCGCTTTCACTGCGCCTTCGGCTTGTGGCCCCTTACGAGCTTGCCGCTTTTGCGTGCACGGTGTTGCGGGGATGACGAGTTTTACTTCAACCTTAGATGCAAGATAATATGAAGACAAAATATCTATCAACAGGAAATGAAGCTTGCGGTGAAGGCGCGGTGCGCGCCGGATGCCGGTTCTATGCCGGGTATCCGATCACGCCGCAGAATGAGCTTATCGCCTATATGTCCGTCAGGATGGAGGAAGAAAAAGGGACGTTTATACAGGCCGAAAGCGAACTTGCCGCGATAAATATGGTTTTGGGAGCCTCTGCTGCCGGAGCGCGCGCGATGACGTCCTCATCAAGCCCGGGGATAAGCCTCAAGATGGAGGGGATATCTTACATGGCGGGAAGCGAACTGCCGGCCGTTATTGTGAACGTTATGCGGGGAGGACCGGGGCTGGGTAATATTTCGACGGCTCAGGGAGATTATTTCCAGGCAACCAAAGGCGGAGGACACGGGGATTATCGTATGATAGTTCTGGCGCCGGCGAATGTGCAGGAAATGTTCGACCTTACATATGACGCTTTTGCGCTCGCCGATAAATACAGGACACCGGCAATGATACTTTCCGACGGGATGCTGGGGCAGATGATGGAGCCTTTGGAAATAGATGAGGATCGTAAGCCCTCCGGGATCGTGAAAAAACCATGGGCTATGACAGGAGCAAAGGGCAGAGACGCGCAGCGCGTGGTAAGTCTTGTGCTCAAGGAGGGCGGCCTCGAGGAACATAATGAAAAACTTCAGAAAAAATATCGCGGGATAGAGGCCAACGAAACAAGATGTGAGACATACAATACCGACGGAGCCGAAATAATCATTGTGGCTTATGGGCTTGTCAGCCGGATGGCCAGGGTGGCCGCGGACCGGTTGACTAAACAAGGGATAAAGACGGGACTTGTAAGACCTGTTACTTTATGGCCGTTCCCGTATGAGGAAATAAAACGTGTTGCCAAAGATGCGTCACGGGTCCTGGTGGTGGAGATGAGTGCCGGGCAGATGGTGGAAGACGTGCGACTTGCGGTTCAGGATGACAGCAGAGTCTCTTTCTACGGACGAATGGGCGGGGGAGTGCCGACGGAAGAAGAGATTATAGAGAAGATCACAAGTAAAAAGTAAACGGTAAACAGACCAATTCACAGTTAACAGTTTACAGTTTACGAATGAGGCAGATAGATGGCAAAGCATTTTAAAAAACCGGAATCGATGAAAGACAAGGCGACCCATTATTGTCCCGGATGCGGACATGGCCTGGTGCACAGGCTTGTCTGTGAAGTTATCGATGAGATGGACCTGAGAGAGACGACAGTCGCGATAGCGCCGGTAGGCTGTGCGGTGCTTGCTTACGATTATTGGGATTTTGACACGATGGAAGCGCCCCATGGACGCACGCCGGCCGTAGCTACGGGGGTAAAGCGTGTTCTTCCGGACAGGCTTGTTTTTACGTATCAGGGTGACGGAGATCTTGCCGCTATAGGGACAGCGGAGATCATACACGCGGGAAACAGGGGCGAGAACATATCAGTTATTTTTGTTAATAATGGTGTTTATGGGATGACGGGCGGACAGATGGCGCCCACGACGCTTCTCGGGCAGAGAACGGCTACGTCACAGTTCACGCGCAGGTCGGCGACGGAAGGGTTCCCACTGAAGATCCTCGAGATGATGGTAGGTCTGCCGGGGGTTTCATACCTCGAGAGAACATCAGTACATTCTCCGAAAGAAGTATTGAATACAAAAAAAGCCATAGCGAAAAGTTTCCGAACGCAGCTTGATAATAAAGGATTTTCGATCGTAGAGATACTGTCGCCATGCCCCACCTACTGGGGGCTTGACCCGGTCGAGTCAATGAGGAGGATAGGGACGGAAGTGGTGCAGGAATATCCATTGGGAGTTATAAAGGGATGAAAAAAGATTACAGAGATTTTCAAAAAGATTATGGTGATACATCTTCGGAATCTAAAAGATGTTGTCTACGACTAAATCTATGTAATCATTTAATAATATGTCTACAATAAACGAAACGATAATATGCGCCGGATTTGGCGGACAGGGCATAATGGTCATGGGGAAGGTGCTAGCCAATGCCGGGATGAAAAAAGGGCTGCATGTTACCTGGATGCCTTCTTACGGCGCCGAGGTCAGGGGCGGGACCGCTCATTCGGCCGTAAGGATCAGCACGGAACCCGTCGGTTCCCCAATTGTGCCTGTTGCCGGGGCGGCCATTATCATGAACGGACCTTCGCTGGTTAAATTTGAAGACAGGATCTCTTCAGGAGGGCTTTTGATACTCAACACGTCCATGGTCGAAGGAAAGGCCAAAAGGGGCGATCTTGAAGTGGTCGAAGCTCCCCTTACGGACGAGGCTATAAAACTGGGTAACATCAGGGTCGCGAATATGGTAGCAATAGGGATATATGTAGCACGCAGAGGGATCCTCGCCAAAGACGACGTTATGGGAGTGATAGAAGAAATGGCAAAAGGCCGCGCAGAGCTCATACCAATAAACGTGAAAGCTCTGGAGCGGGGAATAGAGATAGGTGAAAAATGAATGTAGTTCGATTCGCGCCAAGCCCGACAGGATTCCTGCATTTGGGAAGCGGAAGGACAGCGATCTTTAACTGGCTGTTCGCGAAAAAGACAGGCGGGAAGTTCCTTCTGCGCATAGAGGATACGGATAAGGTGCGGTCGGAAGATAGATTTCTTGAGGAGATACTGGAAGACCTTAAATGGCTGGGGATAGACTGGGAAGGACCACTGACACATCAGAGCCACCGCTTTGATCTATACAGAGAAAAAGCCGAAGAAATACTAGCTGTCGGGAAAGCCTACAAAGAGGGCGAGGCGATAATATTCAAGGTAGAGAAGGGCCGGGATATAGAGCTGGACGATATCGTTCACGGAAAAATAAAATTCAATACGGATGAAATAAAAGACCAGGTAATGTTAAAATCTGATGGTTCTCCGGCGTATAATTTCTGCTGTGTAGTAGACGATGCGGATCTCGGCATTACGCATATAATCAGGGGGGATGATCACATCTCCAACACCCCGAAGCAGATCCTGTTCTATGAGGCTATGGGCCTTGATATGCCACGGTTTGGGCACATGCCGCTCATGATGGGCACCGATGGCGCCAAACTTTCCAAAAGGCACGGAGGGGTGTCGGTGGAAGAGTATAAAAGAGAGGGATTCCTGCCGCAGGCACTGGCAAATTATCTTATGCTTTTAGGATGGTCTCCCGGGGAGGACAGGGAGATAATCTCCCTGGAAGAAGCCGCGAAAATATTTGATATAAACGATATAAGCGACGTGCAGGCTAAATTCGACGTCCAGAAACTAAGGTGGATAAACGGCGAATATATCATGGCAAGCGAGACAAAAGACCTGTTGCCTCTCATCAAGGAACAGCTTCAGGCGGCGGGAGTGGACTCATCAAACGTAACGGACGAGTACATCTCCGAGATCATAGACCTGTACAAGGTGAGGATGAAGACTCTCAGCGAGTTTCCCGCGATGACAGACCATTTTTTTAAAGATGATTTCGAGATGGAGGAGAAGGGACAAAGGAAATATCTTGAAAAAGAGGGAAACCCCGAGAACCTGGGCATATTCGTCGGCGAGCTTGAAAAGCTTGAGGATTTTTCGCAGGAGAAGATAGAAGAAGTATGCAGAAAAATCGCGGAAGAAAGAGAACTGAAAGCCGCACAGATAATACATCCTACCCGTATGGCTATAAGCGGCAAGACTGCCGGCGCGGGGCTCTTCGAAATGATGCAGGTGCTGGGGAAACAGAAAGTGCTGGAAAGAATGAGAAAGGTCGCGGTATAATTTGTTTCTATCGGGGTCGTTTGATCCTCTCCTGCGGAGGCTCAAACTCAGCCATGCCCTCACGATTTCGCAGCCTTTCAGGCTTTGAAAACCGAGCTCGTTCGGGCATAGAAGCCCCGTACGAAACAAATTATCCCACACTATTCTGTTTGGGGTGTGGGATGCGAACGGCCTCTGGCCGTTCGGGAAATAGGTAGGTTTCTGAATAAGAGGTGCTGGGGAAACAGAAAGTGCTGGAAAGGATGAGAAAATTCTCTGCGTAACATGGAACCTACAGACAAACCAAAAAATTTTATTCGCGATATTATCGACAAAGACCTGGCGGAAGGCAAAAACGAAAACCGGGTCCATACCCGGTTCCCTCCGGAACCTAACGGCTATCTTCATATAGGACACGCTAAGAGTATATGCCTCAATTACGGTATAGCTTGCGATTATAAGGGAAAATTCAACCTGAGGTTCGATGATACTAATCCATGCGCCGAAGAGCAGGAGTATGTGGATTCTATTATCGAAGACGTAAAATGGCTTGGTGCTGACTGGGAAGACAGGCTTTATTACGCGTCCGATTATTTTGAGGAGATGTACGGCTATGCGGTCCGGCTTATTGAAAAAGGAAAAGCGTATGTCTGCGACCAGACGCTTGAGGAGATCAGGGAATACAGGGGGACGATAAAAGAGAAGGGTCAGGATAGTCCGTATCGAACGCGTACACCGGAAGAGAACCTGGAACTTTTCGAGCGTATGAAAAAGGGCGAATTCCCGGACGGGTCAAAAACTCTGCGCGCGAAGATCGACATGAAACATCCGAATCTTTTAATGAGAGATCCGGTCATGTATCGTATTTTGCACGAAGAACATCACAGGACGGGGAATAAATGGTGCGTCTATCCCATGTACGACTGGGCGCACGGACTGGAAGATTCAGAAGAAAGAATAACACATTCGATATGTACGCTGGAATTTGAGACGCACAGGGCGCTGTATAACTGGTTTTTGGACGCATTAGGGATCTTCCATCCGCAGCAGATAGAATTCGCGAGGCTTAATTTGAGCCATACGGTACTTAGCAAAAGAAAACTCCTTCGGCTTGTAGAAGAAGGGTATGTCTCTGGATGGGATGACCCCAGGATGCCTACCCTGGCGGGAGTGAGAAGACGGGGATACACCCCGGAGTCCATAAAAAATTTTTGCGATACTATAGGTGTAGCCAAGATGAACAGTATCGTCGATATCGTGGTGCTGGAGAACAGTATACGTGAAGAACTGAACAAAACGGCTTCGCGGGCAATGGCGGTTCTCGATCCTGTGAAGGTGATCATAACGAATTACCCCGAAGGCCAGGAAGAGCAGCTTGATGCTGTAAATAATCCGGAAGATCCGGCGGCAGGGACAAGAAAAGTCCCGTTTTCAAAAGAACTTTATATCGAAAGAGAGGATTTCCAGGAAGAGCCGCATAAAAAATTTTTCCGTTTGGCTCCCGGTCGGGAAGTCCGGCTAAGATACGCGTATTTTGTGACCTGTACAGATGTCGTCAAGAACGCCCAGGGTGTTCTCCGAGAGGTGCATTGCACGTATGATCCCCAGACCCGCGGAGGGGATGCCCCTGACGGGCGCAAGGTTAAGGGGACGATCCACTGGGTCTCAGCCAAGCACGCGCAGGAAACAGAAGTAAGGCTGTACGACCATCTGTTCACAGGGCGTGACCCTAATGATGTGGAAGAAGGAAAAGACTTTTTAGAGAGCCTGAATCCGGAGTCGTTGAAGACCCTTAAAAAGTGTTATTTGGAGCCGAGTTTGAAAAATGCTGACGCCGGAAGACGCTATCAGTTCGAAAGGCTCGGATATTTTACAGCCGATCCGGTAGATTCAAAGCCCGGGGAGCCGGTTTTTAGCCGGATAGTATCATTGCGTGACACCTGGGCGAAGGTCAGCAAAAAGGCCTAACGTGTGTCATTGCGAGGGACCGCAGGTCCCGAAGCAATCTCTTGGAGTAGATTGCCGCGTCGGCCGTAGGCCTCCTCGCAATGACGATTTTTATTTTTGGATAACGTATAGAGTGTAATAGATAGAGGGAAAAACACTTTCAAAACGAGTAATTTGATAGTATAATATTGTTCCAATCCAGAGAAAT